>CASEQO010000126.1 GCA_949290035.1 uncultured Mycoplasmataceae bacterium | reverse complement strand
CAGTGGACTCAAAATCCACCGATAGTGATATCTTAAGGGTTCAAGTCCCTTTCTAAGCACCATATTATAAAAACAAAGTGATGCCAAAAATAGACATCACTTTTTATATTATTTTCTTCTCTAATAAAATTTTTCTTAATTTATCAGCACTTTCAAAATCTTTATTAATAACATATTTATTTCATTCTTTTAATGTTTGAATAATCTTTTCATTAAATTCATCTTTATAGATTATTCCTAATATATTTAAAGTTGTTACAACTTGATTTCTAACTTTATTTAATTCATCTCATTTTTTTTCTCTAATTAAATTAGAAATACTTTTTGTATCTTTTTGAATTGATGAAATAATATTTGGAAAATTTAAATCATCATCAAAATGTTTAATTTTTTCATCATCTAAATATTCTTTTTCATCTAATTTAGAATTTAATAGTAAATATGACTTGGCTTTATTTAATTCATAAAATATTTTATCTATAAGATTTTGAGATGATTCCATATTTTCTAAATTATAATTTAATGGTTTTTGATATCTAGTTTGATAAAAAAATCATCTAACAGAATTTGATCCTCATTTATCTAATATATCTTTAACTAATATAAAATTTCCTAAGGACTTAGACATTTTTTCATTGTCAATCATTAAATGTCCAACATGCATTCAAGTATTAGCTAATGGTTTATTATATAATGCTTGAAATTGAGCATTTTCATTCTCATGATGAGGGAATCTTAAATCTATTCCTCCTCCATGAATTGTAACTGTATCTTTTATATATTTATTAATTAGTACAACACATTCTGTATGTCAACCAGGTCTTCCTTTACCAAATTTTGAATCTCAAGTTTTTCCCTCTGTTTTGTTTTTTCATAAAACAAAATCATTTGAATTATGTTTTCCTTTATTATTTTCAACTCTAACATTTGATTCAAGATTGTTAACATCGTTATTTGATACTTGTCCATAATCTTTAAATTTTGATACATCAAAATATATTCCATCATCTAATTTATATGCATATCCTTTTTTATAAAGTTCATCTATAAAATTTAGCATTTCATTTAAATTTTCTGATACTTTTGGAGTAATCATTTTTAAGATATTTGTCTTTTCTAAAATCTCATAATATTTTTGAGTATAAATATTAGAAAATTCTAATTCATCTATTTGTTCTATTTTAGCTCCGTTAACTATTTTGTCATCAATGTCTGTTATATTATGAATAAATATAACTTCTTTTTTTAGAAATTTTAAATACCGATGTAAAACATCAAAAGTTACTATAGGTCTTAAATTACCTATGTGTATGTGATTATATACAGTCGGACCACATAAATAAATAGATATTTTGTTTTTATTTATTTCTTTTCTTTTATTTGTTGAGGAGTCTAACAAATACATAATTAACCTCTTTATTCTTTTTTAGTTAATTCAATAAATTCCTTTATAGTCATTTTAGTTGAATCTTCTTGCCCATATTTTCTAACAGATAATGTTTTAGTTTTAACTTCATCATCACCAATAATTATTTGAAATCTAATTTTTGATTTTTGAGCATTTAGTATTTTTTTAGATATTCTTTCATTTGATGAATCTAATTTAACTCTTAAATCATTTTTTAATAATTCTTGTTCTACTTTTTTTGCATATTCTAAATGGAATTCATTGTTTATTGGAAATATTTCTACTTGTGTTTTTTGTAATCAGAAAGGTAAATTACCTTTAGTTTGACTTAATAATGCAGAAATAAATCTTTCATAAGTTCCTATAATTCCAAAGTGAATTAAAACTGGAGTTTGTTCTTCATTATTTTGATCTTTATAAGTTATTTCAAATCTTTTTGGTAATAAAAAGTCAAGTTGGATAGTTGAAATAGTTATATATTTACCTAAAATTGTTTTGTATTGAAAATCAATTTTAGGTCCATAAAATGCTGCTTCACCTTCAATTTCATAAAAATCATATTTTAATTCTTTTAATATTTCTCTTAACATTGTTTGTGATTCTTCTCACATTGAATCATCATCAAAAAATTTATCTTTTTCTTTTGATCTTAGAGATAAATCAATTCTATCTATTTTCATGTTTAATTTTGAAAACACTTCTTTAATCATTGTACTTAGTTGTGCAATAGTTTCTTTTATTTGATCTTTTTTTAAAAATATATGAGTATCAAACAATTCCATTGCTCTTACTCTTTCAAGACCAATTAATCCACCACTAGATTCATATCTATGTAATTTAGCATCTTCAAAATATTTTATAGGTAATTCTTTGTATGTTCTATTAGATGACTTATAAACTAGAATATGATGAGGACAAGTCATTGGACGTAACATAAATTCTTCATTATCTATTTTTATAGGTGGAAAATTATTTTCCTTATATAAATCTCAATGACCAGAAGTAATATATAATTTTTTACTACCTAATACTGGTGTATTAACCATTTCAAAATCATTTTTGAAGAATAATGATTTTAAATAAGAAGATATTTTTTCTTTTATATAAGAACCATTAGGTAATAAAATAGGAAGACCTTGGCCTGCAAGATCATCAAAAGTGAAGATTTTTAACTCTTGTCCTATTTTTCTATGATCTCTACTTCTTAATTCTTCTTGATATTTTAAAAATTCTTCTTTTTCATTTTGAGAATCAAAACCATTTCCATAGATTCTATAATTATTTTTACTACCTAAATTATCAACTCCACCAATTGAAGTTAATGTAAAGAATTTAAGTTCTTTTGTATTATTTTTTTTATCTAGATCTATACCATTAAACTTTATATTGTTACAAATATAAGTTTTACCTTGTTTTTCAATCTTATATGCTCCTGATATTATTTTTGACATCTCTTTTTCTATTTTTTTAAAATCATTAAACGAAACCTGTTCATCACATCCAAAATTTATATAAAAATTTTCATCTGATGAATTAGATTCATATATCTTAAAATTAGAATATATTTTATTTAATGCAAGAGATAAAATAATTAGAGTTAATGAGTTATTTTCTTTTTTCATGTAATTCTCCCAATATTAATTATAGTTAATTAACTAATTTAGTTATTATTTTATGATTTTTTAATAATTTTTTTATTCCAAAAGGAGGTTTAAAAGATACCACTACTAATGTACCTTCTATTTTTAAAACTGTTCCTATTCCAAACATTTTATGAGAAACTTTTTCCCCAATATAAAAATCAACGTCTTCATCATGTAGATGATTATTATTAACATAATCACTATTATTTTTATATTCATTAAAATAATAGTTTTTATTTACATTTGTATCTGGTAATAATTTTCTTAAAGAATTAGATTTGGTTATTTCAGAAATGAATCTTGAAGGTATTTTTTCACTAAACCCATTACCTGAAAATCCACTTCCACTCGATGAAGTAATATATAATCTTTCTCTTGCTCTTGTCATTGCAACATAAGCAATTCTTCTTTCTTCATCTAATCCATTTTCTTCAAGAGCCTTCGTTGAAGGAAAGTCACCATCATTAAATGATGTAATAAAAACAACTTTGTATTCTAATCCCTTTGAATTATGAACAGTCATTAAAGATATCGAATTTTCTACATAACTAGAGCTTTCACTATCTGTATATAAACAAATTTCTTGTAAATAATTCATCAAACTTTCTTTAGGGTTTTCATTTTGGTACTGTTTCATTGAATTTTTTAATTCAATTATATTGTCTATTCTATATTCTTCATCTTCTTCTTTTAAATAATCTTTATATTTAGTTAGACTTAAAATTTTATCTACATAATCTGAAAAATCAATTGACATAAATTTTCTTAATTCGCATATTATTGAATATAACTCATTTAATTTATTTTTAGTTGCAGTATTTATATCATTTATATTATCTATTTCTTCTAAAGCTTGTACAATTGATTTATTATTATCATTTGCATATTTTACAAGTTTTGAAAAAGATGCTTCACCTATTTTTCTTTTTGGGGTATTATATATTCTTGAAATAGATAAATCATCATCATAAATTGATAACTTTAAATAAGCAATAATATCTTTTATTTCTTTTCTTTGATAGAATTTAAATCCCCCAAAAATTGTATATGGTAATGATGATCCAACTAATGCTTGTTCAATAGCTCTTGATGAATAATTACTTCTGTATAAAATTAAAATATCTTTATATTTATAACCAAGTTCTAATAAACCTTTTATTTTATTGATTATTCATCTAGTTTCATCATTTGCAGATAATGCATGATAGTATTCAACTTGATCTCCGTCATGATTATTTGTAAATAATGATTTTTCTATTCTCTCTTTATTTTCATTTATTAGCATATTAGAAACATCTAATATTTTTTTTGTAGATCTATAGTTTTGATCTAATATTATTTGTTCGTAATTCGGATATACTTTTGTAAAATCTTTAAATATTGAAGAATATGCTCCTCTTCATGAATATATCATTTGATCTGGATCACCAACTATAAATAAATTTTTGTTATCTTTTACTAGAAGTTTAATTAATTCAAATTGATGATAACTAGTGTCTTGAAATTCATCAACTAAAATGTATGAAAAATATTCTTGTCATTTTTTTCTTATATCTTGATTATTTTTTAAAAGTTCTAATGTATATACTATTAAATCATCAAAATCAAACAAGTCTCTTTCATTTAAGTATTTTTCATAATCAAAATATATAATCTTAATTAAATTTACCTTTTCTGATTCAAATGTAAATTCAGAAAGAAAAAAATTATCAAAATCTTCTTGGGTTATAATTCTATTTTTTAATGTTTTTATAGATGAAATTATTGAAATTATTTTTTTATGAGAAATTGAATCTTTTGATATTCCATGCATATTATAAATGTTTTTAATTATGGATAATTTTTCATCTTCATCTATGATCATAAAATTTTTGCTTTTATTTAATTTATCTGCATCTTGTCTTAAAATTTTTAAACAAATTGAATGGAATGTTCCTATTCAATTAAATACATATCCATTTGTTGTGTTTGTAATTCTATGTTTTATTTCATTAGCAGCTTTATTTGTAAATGTAAAAGCTAAAATTGAATTTGAATGATATCCTAATTCATTAACTAAATATATAATTCTATTAACTAAAACAAAAGTTTTTCCAGAACCTGCACCAGCAATAACCATTGTAGGATTTTCGCCACATTCTATTGCTAATTTTTGTTTATTATTTATTTCCATATTTTACCTTTAACATATATAAAGAAAAAAGAAAACCTCTCGGAATTCTTCTAAATTATTTTTTTATATTAGTAAATTCCTTCTTAACGTATTTCAATGAAGGATTAAAGTTTAATATATATTTATATATAGGATTTTTATTTTTAATAAAGAAAGAATTTTTTTTGTATTTTGGATATATTTTATTTATTACACTATTTGCATTATTTAAAGCTATATTAATTGAACTATCAGATAAATTACTCTTTATAGTTTTATCTATAAATTCATATAAAATAGATACAGTTAGTATTGCATTTATTGATTCTTTTTCATTATCTTTTAATTCATCATTTAAAATAGTTTTGTTAAAAATAATTTCAGCAGATTTCAATATGTCATATAAGTTATAAGAATATTTACAATTACTACATTCTCTTTGTTCTATATTATAGCTTATATTAAAAATATTTTTTGTTTTCAATATCGCTTCATAAACAAACACATTATGAAAATAATTATAATTTGTAAAACTTAAATGATTATTTATAACAAATGATTTTTTAAAAATAAAATTTTTTAGTGAAAGCCCAATTTCAATAAAATCATTAAATCCATTTATTTTATTTTCTTTTATATTTGAGTTTATAGAAATAATGTCAGGATTTTTCTTTAATTCATTCAATATACTTTTAAGTAATTCTTTATCAAATAATGTTCTTGAGTTTGAGTAATATATGTAGTCTGAGTTTGAGATTCTTGTTCCTATATTGTAAGCAAATGAATGACCAACACTATCATATGTATTAATTATTTTTAATTTTGATTTATTAAATTTTAATTTATTTAAAAATTCAAAAACTTTACCATCAACACAAGAGTTAAATACTAAAACTTCTACATTCTCATTATCTATTTTTTCTAATGATTTCAATGCATTTAATTTATTGTCACTATAATTTGTAAAATAATATATTATACTTAATTTCATTTTTACTCCTATCTAAATTATATTTAATTTTATAAAAATATATAATTAATTTTCAATATAAGAAATTATAAAAACTTACTTAGATAGCTCTTTTACCAAATACTCATTTTGTATTCTAATACACATTTTACTAGATGAAAATATTCAAACTATATTATTATCAATAATTAAAAATTCAATTTCATTATTATCTATATATAATATATTTTTATTTTGTAGCTCTATTTTTAATTTAACTAACTTATTAAAATTAATACTAGAAATTATTTGAGTATTAGAATTTAATATTTCACTATTTATGTGATCTTTAGCAACTTTTATATCAAATACCATTTGATTAAAATTATTATTATTTTGTATTTCGTATCCAAACTTCTTATATGTTGATAATCTATGAATAAACATTTTATAGTAATATAGTACATCTTTATCTAAAAAATCTACTATAGTTAATTCATCTTTCAAATCATTTTCTCTCATTCTTCCTATATATTGTTCTAATCTTCCAGATCATTTGAAAGGAAAACCAATAATTAATGTATCAATATCAGGAACATCAAATCCTTCTCCAATATATGCTCCAGTAGCAATAATTATTTTTGGACCTTTAATAGACAATTTTTCAAAGTTAATTTTTTTATTTTTAATGTCTTGTTGGGCATGCAATATAATTACATTCAAATTGTTATTTTCTAATTCTTTTTGAATGAACTCTAAATGCTTAACTCATTCAACTATTATTAATATAACTTTATTTTGTTTTTTCAAATTCAATTGCAGTATTTGCAATTAATTTGTTCCTTATAGAATCACTAGACAACGCCTCGTTATAAATTGATAAATCTAATTTATCATTAGATACAACATTAAAATCTGTTGTTTTTACAATTACTCTTCTTTTTATAATATTTGCTGATTGTTTTGCTTTAATTGTGTGACCAATAACAAAGTCTAATATTTTATATAAACTATCAGATCTTTTAGCTGTGGCTGTAAATCCATATACATATTTTGAATTTATTCTTTTGATAATATTTTCATATGATGGAGAAGCATAATGATGACATTCATCTATTAATAATAAATTTATAGTTTTTGTATCATTACTTATATTTTCTTCTCTTAAATATGATTGATTAGTTCTGATATTAATATCTTTGTATTCCTTTTTATTAAAAGAAATTCTATCTTCATCAATGTTTAAGAATTTTAAAATTGAATTGTATCATTGCTTAGCAAGTGTTGTATTATGAACTAAAATTAATGTTCTAACTTTTAGTTTTGATATTAATTTCATTGCTAAAACAGTTTTTCCAAAACCTGTTTTAGCATCTAAAATTGCATTGTCATATTTTAATAAATCTTGAAAAGATATTTCTTGATCACTATTTAATGTTATGTTATCATCTACATCTATTTTATTTGTTTTATTAAAATTATTTATTAATTTAAAACTAATATCACTTGTTTTAAATTTATTTAATATCTCTTTTTCTAACCCTCTTGGAATATAAATATTATTATTTTCTACTCTGCTACAAAATATTATAAATGGAACATTATAAGTAGACATTCTCATTCTTATCTTTTTAACAAATTCAGGATTTTTTATAGATGATTTTAATCTTAAATACTTTGAAATAGATGAACTTAAGTTTTCTAAATTAAATATTAACTCTGAACCTTTAAGTATTTCTATAGTACCGTTATATTCAATTTGAAAATTATCTCCATTTCAAATGTTTTCAATGTCTTTTTTATGCTTATCTTTAAATTTATCAAAATCAATATTTTTTATTATTTCTACTTTGTTAACGAAATCATTTATATTTAAATAATTGTTTTCATCGTCGATGAAATATGATGAATTATTATTTAACTCATATTTTGAATAAGGTAATAAAATAACATCGCCTAAAAGTCAATTGCTAACATTATTCTTACTTGGAATTAACTTACTAAATATTTCAAAGTTAAACAAACTATTATAATCAAGCATTTCATATAAAATTAATTGAACAAATGTTTTAATCATATTTGAAGATTTTTTGGATTCAAAAAACATTCATAGATTTGCTTCGCTACCATTATTTAATATTTCAATATAACTATTGAAACTCATCTTTTTAAGAAAATATTTAAATTCTAAAATATCTTTTTGTCAATTTTTATAATCAAATTTAATAATTAAAAATCTACTACTATTATTTTCATCCAAGCTAAATATAGAAATTTTATTTTCGTCATTCAAATGATTAAATATTATTTCCTCACTTATGTTTTTAAATTTTACATTTTGACAATTATTACAATATCCACCAGTTTTCTTTTTACAAATATATTGTTTTCATTCATTTTCACAAGCTATTGCAAAACCACTTTTGTCATTTCTTGATCAATATGTTAAATAGAATGGAGTATTAAAAAATAATTTTATAAATTGTTTTATATTACTGTTCTTTATTTCATAATACTGAATTTGATTACTAATATCACCTTGCTTTATATCAATTTCTTTTTGATTATCATTTTTATCAATAAAAAATGAATTCCAAATTTCATCACCGTATTTATTACGATATTCACTAAGTATTTTTTCAATTTTTATATAATAAAATATATTCTTTTTATCATTCATATATTTATATTTTAAATAAATAAAACACTATTAATAAATTTAATTAAAAATACAAGAATTTTAATAAAAAAAATTCTTGTATCTAGTTATATGAATTAATCAATATGCCCACCTTATGTAAAATGGATATCAATTAAATTTAAACTTTCTATTTATTTTAAATTTTAAATTATTATCTTTTATGCATTCTCTAAAGTCTTTAATATTTAATCTATATGAAACTAACTCTTGCGCATCATTTTCTATACATTTTAAACAAGCATGAAATTCTGGTTCTAATCTTTTATTATCTCATTTTTGAGAAACAGAATTATTTTCTCTATTGTAATAATAAAGACCTATAACTTTTTTAGTAAATCTTAATGAAGAACTATTTTTTACTAACTGTGTCGAGTAATCTGGATCTTGATAAGCAACACCTTCTTTTAAATCATTTAATTTTAAGAAAACTTCTTTTTTTGCAAAAAAAGGAAGAGGTAAACAAAAAGGTGTATTCATTTGGGTTTTATTTTTTAAAATTCTTTTAAAAATGAATCAAAAAGGCATTACTTTTTTTCTTGGTTTATTTCCATCATATTTTTTAAATGAACCAACAATAAGATCATCATTACTTTTTAATACTAATTTATTTATAATATTAAAAGTTTCTTTTACATAAAAATCATCTGAATCTAATATTGATATATAGTCACCTATCATATTTAAATTATTTTTAGCATAATTAATAACTGAACCTCAATGACCATTATTTTTTTTAACATATTTAATAAATGGATTTTCTTTTGAAATAGATCTAACAATTTCTCCTGAATTATCTGTAGAACCATCATCAATTACATAAACTTCTATATTATTTTTGTCATAATTTGTGCTTATAATTGAATTTAATGTGTTAGCTACAAATTTCTCAGAATTAAACATTGGAATAATAATTGTAAATTTATTCATAATATTCCTATAAAACTAAATGTATATAAAATTAATATTATTGTTTTTTTTAAATAAATCTTTGTTATTTTTATTTAATAAAATTAAAATTCTAGTATTTATTTTATTTAGTAAATCAATGTCTTTTTTATCTAAATTATTTATATGCCTTAAATCTATAAAATATATTCTTTCATCTATATCATTCAACTCTTTTAATGAATTAGGCTTAATACCTAAATATAAATTATTAATAGATTCATTTTTTTGTGTTGTAAATAAAATAGATTTTTTATATTTTTTATTATTAAATTCAATAGAATCAAAATCATCTACCATTATAATTTTATTTTTAACTTTTTTATTATCACAAAAATAAAAATCGTTTTCACTTATCACTTTCTTATTATTTTTTAAAATAGATAGACATTTTTTGATTTTTTTATTTAAATAAAAAAAAGTTAACGCTTTTCAAAATGTTTTTGAATATTTTAAAGTTATATTGAATTTAAATAGCATTTCTATTTGTGATAAAAAAGGTAATAAATTTAATTTATTAGATATCGAATAATGTTTTGAAAGTCAATTAATTGCAACTAGCATTTGGAACAATGTTCCATTAATAAATCTTTTATATTGTTTATTGTTTAGTCAACCCTCATCTTTATATTTATTAAATACATATAATGTTTGATGATATAAATCAATTATTTTTCACTTATTATTCTTATTAAAAGCAGAAAGCCCTTCTTCATTTTTATTATAAAAATAAACTATTTTTTTTATCAGATTAAAATTTGTATATTTTAAATATAAATAATTCATTAATCCTATATCTTCATACGAATAACCTTCTAAGAATTTTTCATTTTTTAATATTTGAGTTTTTATTAATGATGATCAAGGAGTGCAAATATTTGATTTAACATAATGTAATGAAGACATATATTTTAAATATCTATAAGATACTAAAAATGGAAATTTAAATTTATTCTTTAAAACAATTTTTGTTCTTCCTGTAATTATATCTTTGTTTCCATTATCTGAATTATCATATAAATCTTGAAGAGAATTTTCTGGAATATAATCATCCACATCTAAAAAAAAGATATAATCTCCTTTTGCATTTTTAGATAAAATATTTCTAGCGGCAGCTAGACCTTTATTTTTTTGATCAATTATTATTACATCTT
>CASEQO010000125.1 GCA_949290035.1 uncultured Mycoplasmataceae bacterium | reverse complement strand
TTATATCCATATTAGCTTTATTTTTAAAATCTCTTTGTAATTTATCTAATTCACCTGCTGCATAAGTAAAATTTTTTCCATAATATGGAATATTATGTAATGATATATTTTCCATATTATTATCTTTTAACATTGTACATAAAGCAAGTAATGAATAGAAATAATAATCATCGTAAGTCATTTGATTATATCTTTTTGTAGAGTTAGGTATTAATTTAGTAGCAAAATTAATATCTGATGAGTTTTTTAACATTGGAGAAAATAATGATCCTGCATATATTGATGGGTTTGAATACACAGTTAATGGAGATAAAGAAAGAGTATTTACATAACTAGTAAATTCTGGATATTGATTTATAAATGAATTATTTCCATTTAATTTATTTTCAATAGACAATAATAAGTTTCACATTGGAACTTGTGTTCTATCAAAATAAAAATACATTATATTAGGATTATTATTTGATAGAGTTAAATACTTATCAATATTTCATAATCCCACTTTTGATGTTGACTTCATATTAGAAGTAATCATATAAGTACAAAAAGTAAATACTGGCACAAGAGGAATTAATACTAAAATAATAGGTCACAAAATTTTATTAATTCTTAGATTAAATTTATTATTAGAAATATTTAAAACAAAGTTTCATTTATGAATCTTATTAGTATAGTTTTTAACTCATACTAATCAAAAATATCATACTAGGAATTGGGATAAAAATACATATATGAAACTAAATAATATTCTTCATATTCAATATCAAGTAATTTCAAATTTATTTATCAAAATAGTATTTTTATAAAATAATGAATTAGTTGAAAACATCATATAAATTGTTGTAATAGCTAATCCTATTCCTATTAATTCAAACCCTAAACCACAAAACATAACACAAACTAATATCATTAAATTTCTAGCTTGACCTGCAGCAATCATATCATCATCCATTTGATAAATAAATGGTCTTTCAGGATATGGTTGAATATTAGCATCTAGTATAAAATATGTTATTAATAATAACAATCCCAATCAACTAATAACTGTTGATGATATTAATACATCTCTTTGTTTTTTCTTATTTCTTAAATTATTCATAGATTAATGATAATACATTTTTAAATATAAATTTAAATTATATTTAAAAACACTAACTATTTAATTCAAACACTGATACTAAATCTATAATTCCTGGAAACTTAATTTCTACCATGTGTTTTTCTATAGATTTATCAAAACATTTTATTTTAAAAATATTATTGTTAATTAAATTAGAAAGATCATTGTATTCAATCATATAAATAACATCTCTTTTGAAAAAATAAATCATTAAATAAGCTTTACCTTTGTAATAATTGATTTTTTCTAAATGATTTAATTGATGATTTTTTATTTTTCTTATATCAAATTCATCTTCATCAGTTTGTTTTAACTCTATATCTATATATTTTCCCTTATAAACGCAACAATAATCTACTGAAGATTTTTTTATTAGTTTCCCTTTTACTATATTATTTGTTATAGATAATGGAATAATTGGTAAAAATCTTTTTTCTATATAACAAATTCTATTTTCATCATAATACATTGCAGTATTATTCATTAATTCTTCAATATACATTCCTTTATTTTTGTTTATATTCATATCAATTCTCCTACATTAATATATAAAACAAAAAAATAATAAAAATAAAAAAAATTATGTGCAATTAGCACATAATTTTAAACTTATTTTTGTTCTTTATATTTCTTATTGAAAATTGAATTTCCAAAGAAAGCTGCTGCTATAGATGTTAATAAAAACATTACAAATCCAAATATACCATAAGTAAATAATGTTATAGATGAGAAACTTGGAGGACTAATTTCAGCATTTGGATTAGCAGTTTTTATATCATTATAATTTTTTTGTTCTCCTACAAAAATTGAATATTCATCATGACCTAAAACAGTAAATACTATCCCTATAACTAGAAATGTTATTATTAATAAACAAATAATAGAAAATATAATTATATTTTTCTTTTCTTTTTTAGACAAATTTTTAAATCAATTAATCATAATATTATCCATTCATTTTAACAACTTCATTATTTTCTATTTTATTAGTTTTTTTAGAAAAGATTTTAAAAGAAAATCCTTTACTTGTTTTAAAGTTATTTGCTTGGTCAACTTTTCTTAAGAATCCATACATAAATGCTGTTATCAACGATCCAATTACAATAGCCATAAAGAAGAATCCAATTCCTCCAGCCATACCATAACTTCTATCACTACTAACTGCAGCTAGTACTCCAACAATTGGACCACCATGTCCAGCTAAACATGTTACACCTAAAGCTCCAGCTATCCCTCCAGCAATTGATGATCCAACTACATTTGATATAATTGCTTTTTTAGGATCTGCGATTGCAAATGGTATTGCACCTTCACTAATTCCAATACATCCCATTACAAATGCAGATACACCTAATGTTTTTTCATTTTCATTAAATTTATTTCTAAATATCATTGTACATAAAGCCATTCCTATTGGAGCTACAGGTATAGCTGCAGCTACCATTCCCATTGGTTCATATACACCACTTGATATAAGTGTTGATCCAGTAATAAATGCAACCTTATTAATTGGACCACCCATATCAAAACCTACCATAGCTCCAAATAATAATCCAAACCCTAATCCTACACCAATTGATATATTTGTGTTTGAAGTAAATGCTTGATTTAAAGCTCATATAAATTTATCCATTATATATCCAATAGGAGCACCAATTACAAATATAGCTATTAAACTATAAAATAATCCTACACCTAAAGGAATAACAAATATTGGCATTAATGCTTGTATGTTTTTATGAACATTTCAAGTATTAATTCATTTAACAGTATATCCTATTAGAAAACCAAATAAAATAGCCCCTATGAACCCCATTGCTGTTTCAACATTTATCCCACCAATTGGATACAATGCATCTGCTGTATTTGCAAGAACACAGACTATAAATGTTGGTGCTATTGCAGATCTTCCTGCAATACTGTTAGCAATAAATGCTCCTAGAGCACCAATCATTAATGTAAATCCAATACTACCTATTTTTTCTAGATAATAGAAGAAATCTCCTTCTGGTGCTCCATAATTTTCGCCATATATTAATTTTCCTATACCTACAGCAAGTGCAATACATATACCACCAAGAATTATAAAAGGTACCATATATGAAACACCAGTTTGAAGGTGTTGAATAGCTTTTCTTCAAGAAGATAATTCACCATCATCTTTAAATTTCTTTTGACTATCTGAATTACTTACATTTGAATTATCTTGAATAGTAGCTTTTTCTAAAGCTGTTTTAATTGTATTAATTGGATCTTTAATACTTGGTTTTATATTTGTTTGATAAATTCTTTTACCTTTAAATCTTGATAGATCTAAACCAATATCTGCTGAAACTAAGATTATGTCAGCTTTTTCAATTTCTTCATTTGTAAATTGGTTTTTAACACCTTGAGATCCATGTGTTTCAACTTTTATGTTATAGTTTAATTCTTTCCCAGCTTCAGTTAATTTTTCTGCAGCAAGATAAGTATGCGCAATGCCTACTGGACAAGCAGTTAAAGCTAATATTAATTTATTATTATCTTCAGAAATATTAGAACTTTCTTTTTGTTCTTTATATAAATTATTATTAATTAATTTAGCAATTTCTTTTTTATTTTTTAATGAAACTAACTTATCCATAGTTTCTTGATTCATCATCATTATTGAAATTTTTGAAAGCATTTGTATATGTTCATTATTAGCTGAATTTGGAACTAATATAACAAAAGCGTATTTAGTTGGTTTTCCATCTAATGAATTTCAATCAACTTCTTTTTTAAAAGTAACTCATAATAATGTTGGTTTTATTATAGTATCACTATGAGCATGAGGAATTGCATAACCATTTTCAAAACCTGTTGAAGATTCTTCTTCTCTTTTTAAAAATGCTTCATACAAATCTTTTTGTGATTTTATTAAATTTTGTTCTTTAGCTATTTTAGATATTTTCCTAAAGAAATCATCTTTAGATTTAGCTTCAAAATTTAAATAAACATTCTTTTCTGTAAAAAAAGACATTCTTTTCCTTTATATAAATATTATTAATAATTATAATTTACATATATAACATTTGTATATATTTTATGCTATTTGTTTAACAAGTTTTTTTATATATCTTTTCATATTAAATTTAAAATCTCTTTTTGCTTAATAAGATAATGAGATTTTATAGTGATTGAAAATATTTTAAAATATTTTTTATTGTCTTTTAATGCTTATTGATTTTAAAAGGTTGTATTTTTTAAAATAAAAATTAAAATATAATTAGATATAAAACGAAAAAAAATAATATGCAAGAAAGAAATTATGAGAATCAAATATTAGATATAAAAAATAATTTTAAAGTGTTTAAAAGAATCTCAATAGCTTTTTACATTATTTTATCGTTAAATATAATATTGAGTATAGCATGTTCAATATTACTTTTTTATATAATATTAACTAGTGTTTCTAATATGTTTTTAGCTATAGGTTCTATATTTAATATCTTTCTTGAAGAGGGATTTGAGAGTATAGAATATAGCGATCTATATTTTTCAATATTAAATGCATCAATATATTTATTTATAACAAGTTTTTCTATATCAATTATTCAAATTATACTAACATTAATAATTACATTAAAAGAATGAAAAATTAATAATATTTCTAAACAGAAAATAAATTCAACTAAAATATGTGCTATTGTATTTAGTTTTATAGGCATAATATTTGAAGTATTTTTCTTAGTAGGATGAATTTTAACTATTGTATATTTAAATAAAATATCATCTACATTTAAAAAAGACATAAAAACATTAGAAATGAACACAATATAATTAATTAAAAACAAAGATAAGTAAAGTTACTTATCTTTGTTTTACTATAATTATTTATTTTTACTATTTTCTAAATAAATTTTATAAAAATTATTATCAAAAATTAATCAGTTGTAATTTGAATGAAGATATATTAAAATTACTATTAATAATAGTGATACACATGATAAAACTAAAAATAATATTTGAACTCATGACATAGAACTATTTACTCATATTTCATCATAATTAATTTTCTCATTAATTTTTAATAAATTAAATAAATTATCATCATAATCTATATATCCATCAATATTAGGTTTTTCTAATTGCATAAATAAATTGCAATACTGAAAAATAAAATGTAAGATGATTAGTATTAAAAATAAAATAGATAGTTTTTTATAACTTATTTTATTAAATTTATACATTTTCGATTCTTGTTCATAATTTAAATATCATATTTCATCTTTATATTTATTCATATTTGACATTCTTAAGTATAGGAAAATAAATAAACTAAAAATTATGGAAAATATTAATTGAATAATATTTACTAATCAAATTGTATTAAATTCAAAAACCACTTTATTATCTATAATATCTTTTATTTTTCACACATTTGAAGAATAGTCTAAATATGTAAAATTATCATCCAATCATATAGTTAAATTATTATCATACATAAATATAGACGACATAATTTCAAAATCAATTAAAAATATAAATAATAAAATTATGAACACATTGTAAAATGTTAATTTAAATCTTATTTTCTTAAAAGATTTCAAATTATTATTAATAATAAATTGTTTATTCCTATAAGCTTTGCTAAATTCAGAATTTGTTCAGCCATATCTATTTCTATGAACAAAATAAAATATTATAAATATAATAAGCACTAATATTGAACTAGAATATTCCATAATTGCCAACCTAATTATTTATTTTCTGTAGTTATATTATTTTCTTCTTTTTTAGGTTTTCCAAAATTACCTTCTACAATATAATAAATAACACTTATTAAACCACCACCAAATAGATTCCCTAATGCAGTTGGAATTAAGTTATTATAAAATATTTTACCTATCATTTCACTTGATCAAGAATTTCCTGCATCACATGTAAGAATACCAGCTTCTGTTATAACAAAGAAATTAGCAACTATGTGATTATATCCTCCTACAACAAATAAGAAAATCATTACATATACTATAAAAATAGCTAATCCTCTTGAACCCATTTTATAAAATACAAACGAAGCCCCTGCAACTAATGTATTACATAGTATTCCTGATAGAAAAACATTTCATCATTCAGCATCAATTTTATGTTCTGCTGTACTTAAAACAGTATCTATAACATTTTGGTTTGAAAAAACACCAGCACCAAATGCAATAGCAGCTATTATCATACAACCAATTGCATTACATACAAATATTAAAAGCATATCTAATAAGTATATGTATCACTTAATTTTCTTTTTAAATACCGATAGCAATAATAATGCATTAGAAGAAAATAAATATCCCCCTAAAAATAAACACATTATAATTCCAATTGGAAATACCATAGCACCTAAAAATGTTGCTAGCCCTGGATCAATTGTTTGTCCTTTAATTATAAAATATCCAACATATGCTAAAGCTACAAAAACACCACCCATTACAGAAAGGATTATTTTTTTAATTCAATGAGCTTTATTATATTTGAATATAAGTTCTAATTGATCTTCTATAAGATTTTGCTTAAAAAAATTTTTCATATTTAAAATTATAACAATTTTTATTGTATTAGTTTAATTAAAACAATAAATCAAAAATAATAACTTAATGTAGTAAAATAATATATTAATTTATATTTAGGAAAATACCATGGAACAAATAATATATATTAAATATGGTGAACTTAATCTAAAAGGAAATAATAAAAATTTTTTTATTAATACCTTATTTAAAAATATAAAAAAAGCTTTGAAAGATTTTATAGGTATTAAAATAATTAAAGAACACGATAATATAAAAATTTATAATTGTAAAAACTATAATGAAATAATTAATATTTTAAAATTTGTACCTGGTATAGATCTAATTATTTTAGGAACAATAATTAATAGAGATATTCAAAAACTTAAACTATTTTGTTTAGATTTAATTGATAAATATAAAACATTTAAAATTCAATGTAAAAGAAAAGATAAATCATTTTATTTAAACTCAGATCAAATTATTAGAGAAGTTGCTTCTCATATTCTTAAAAATAAAAATAATATATTTGTAGATGTTCATAATCCAGAGATATTAGTATCAATAGAAGTTAACCAAAATAATTTTATTGTTTACAACAATAAAATTAAAGGTATTGGTGGATTTCCAGTAGGAGTAAATTCAAAAGGATTAGTTTTATTATCTGGGGGGATTGACTCTCCTGTTGCAGGATACTTATTACAAAAGAAAGGAATGAATATAGATTATATTACATTTGTAACTCCTCCATATACTTCAGAGAAAGCATTAGACAAAACAAAAGATTTAATAAAAATAATTACTTTAGAAGGCAAAATTCAAAACTCTAAACTTTACATAATAAACTATACTCAAGTACTACACGAATTAAATCATGTAAAAAATGAATCATATAGAATAACATTAATGAGAAGATCTTTTTTTAGAATAGCTTCAAAAATTGCTAAATTTATAAATGCAAAAGTAATTGCTACTGGAGAATCAATTGGACAAGTTGCTTCTCAAACAATTGAAAGTATGGAAACTATATCAAATTCAATCAATGATATATTAATATATAGACCATTACTTGCTATGGATAAAAAAGAAATTATAGAGATAGCTAAAAAAATTGGAACATATGATATATCTATTAAGCCATATGATGATTCATGTTCTATATTTGCCCCAAAAAAACCAACTACTAAACCAAATATTAATAATGCATTAAAATATGAATCTGAATTATTTATGTTAAAAACACTTGAAGAAAATATTATTAAGAAAATGAAAGAAAGGATAAAAAATGAATAATTTTATTACCAACCAATTAATTAATGAATTGACAGAAACTCAAAAATTAATTCTAAATAAGATAAAAGAATATGAAAATATTTCATTATTTTTTCATGAAGCTCCTGATTTTGACGCATTAGGATCATGTTATGGTTTAAAAGAATTTATTAATGATAATTTTCCTAATAAAAAAGTGGAAATAATTGGATTAGATACATTAGAAGATGAATATCTATCTACATTGTTTTATAAATGTAGTACAGATGTAAAAGATGAATTTATTTGTAAATCTTTAGGAATAATTTCAGATACAGGTAATGAAAAACGTGTATATTCTCAAAAACATAAATTATGTATGGAAACAATTAGAGTTGATCACCATGTTGAAGTAGAAAATTTTGCTAACTTAGAATGAATTGATCCAACTTATCCTTCAACATGTTCTATGTGAACAGAGTTTTTCATAAATACAAATTTAAAAATATCTTCGGATACTGCAAAGTTCTTATATTCTGGAGTTGTAACAGATACTGGTAGATTTTTATACTATAATACAACTCCTAAAACATATCTTATTACTTATGTATTAATATCAACTGGTTTTAATAGAGAAGAAGTTCATAGTGCTATTTATACAAAAACTACAAAGCAAATATTATTTTCTTCATATATAACAAAAAGAATTAAAACAAAAAATAGGATAGCTTATTGTATAATTCCAAAAAATGCATTTAAGAAATTTAAAATAAAAATCCAATATTCAATGGTTAATTTGTTAGCTAATATTAAAGGTATTGATGTATGAACAACATTATATTATGATTACAATTTAAAAATTTGAAAGGGTTCTATTAGAAGTGTGTCAATACCTATCAACCATATAGCTCAAAAGTTTAATGGTGGTGGACATATGTTCGCTTCAGGATTTAAATTATCAGATAAAAAAGAATATAAAAATGTATTAGATGAAATAGAAAAATACTTAGAATCATTAAAGAAATAATTAATTATGAAAAAAATAAATAGATATTTACTATCTTTTTTATCTTTATTTTTCTTTTCAATTTTTCTAGTTATTATTGGATTAATAATACTTTTTAGTATAGGTGGTCATTGAGAATTTGTAATTTTAGTAATATTTATCTTTCTTGTTTTACAAATATGTTTTTCTTTCTTTATATTCTTTTCAAAAAGAATACATGAAGTTAAAGCATCATGGTTGTTGGTGATAAGTGCAGTTCCTATTATAGGAATATTTGTATTATTAATATTTGGACTAACACCATTTAAATTAAAAAACTATAAAGAAAATCTATTAGAACAAGAAATCATCCAAGAAAAAGAAGACTATAAATATACAATTGAGTATATTAAGAAAAATAAATGTAGTGATGTTGAATCAATTTATAATTTTCAAAAGTCACCACTTTACCAAAAAAATGATTTTAAATTAATAGATCAAAAAGAATTTTATTTTGAATCCATTAATTTAATAAGAAAAGCAACAAAATTTATTTATTTTAATTTCTATATAGTAGCTGATTCACTATTCTTTAAAACTATTATCAATGAACTTATTAAAAAATCTAAACAGGGAATTAAAATTAAATTCATGTATGACTATGCTGGGTGTAAAGGAAGAATCCCAAAAAAAGTTATTGATGGATTAAAAGCAAATAATATAGAAATAGCCATTTTTAATCCACCGGGATTAACTAAATATTATTCAATGATTAATTTTAGAAGTCATAGAAAAGCTATAATTGTTGATAACAAATATGCTATTACAGGTGGATCTAATATAGCTGATGAATACATTAATATTAGAAAAGAATTTTTTAATTGAAGAGATATTAATTTTATATTAGAAGGTGAAATTGTTAACTCACTATCTCTATCATTTTTATGAGATTGATATAATCTTTCAAATTTAGATAAAAATGAATTAGATTTTAAAGATGAATTAAATAAATTAACAATTCATAAAGCTAATAAAAATATTGATATGCAACTTATTCAAACTGAGCCATATATATCATACAAATTCTTTAAAAATTACTTATTAAATGCATTTTCTAATGCAAAGCAAAGAATTTATATATTAACACCATATATAGCCATCAATAATGAAATAATTGAAATCTTAAACTTAAAATCACTAGCAAATTTAGATATAAAAATTATTTTACCTAGAAGACCCGATAATAAAAAATTTATTATTGACGTTAATACAATGCTATATAACAAATTAAATTCAAATATAGAAATATATGAATATGATGGATTTATTCATTCAAAAGGTATTATTATTGATAATGACATTATTTTAGGTACTAATAACATGGATTATAGATCTATTATGATTAATTTTGAAACAGCTATTTCAATCAAAAATAAAGAAGTATTAAATATAATGCTAAATGAATTTAATACAACATTAAATGATTCAATAAAAATTGATCATAAAGAAAAATTTAAGAAAAGTAAATGATATAAGAAAATAAAAATGAAATTTATTAATGTTATTTATCCATTGGTTTAATAAAAAATAGTATTAAAAAACACAAATCAATATTTTTGATTTGTGTTTTTATGTTATTGTCATAAATTTAAGAATCTAATTAGCATCCACAGTGATGTTTATCACATTCTTTTTTAATATGTTCTTTTGCAAATCTATATAATGTTTTAATCATTACACCTTGACCTCTATCATTTTTATCTGCTGTAGCTGCAACATCAAAGTGAATATAGTTAACACCATCTGTAAATTCTTTTAAGAAACATGCTGCTCTACTTGAACCAGCTTTTCTATCATTAGAAGAATTTTTTAAATCTGCAAAGTCTGATTTTAATGGTTTAATGAAATCATCATGGAAAGGTAATCTTCAAATAAATTCACCAGCTCAATGAGATGTAGTTCTTACATTTTTTCAATCTTCATCACTAGTCGCTCAACATCCACTAAATGTATCTCCTAAAGAAAATATCATAGCCCCTGTTAATGTAGCAACATCAAAGATTTTTGTAGCTTTTAAATCTCTAGCTGCATATGTTAATGCATCAGCTAAAATTAATCTACCTTCTGCATCTGTGTTGTCAATTTCAACTGTTAATCCACTATATGATTTAACAATATCATCTGGTCTAACTGCATTTGGACTTAACATATTTTCTGTTAATGGCATAACTGCAACAACATTAGTTTCTATTTCATTTTTAACTAATGCATATAATGTAGAAGCAACTATTGCTGCTCCAGACATATCAAACTTCATTCATTTCATTGCTGAAGATGGTTTTAAACTCATACCACCTGAATCAAATGTGATACCTTTACCAACATATGCAAACAATTCTTCTGAATCTGAATTTCTATATTCAATAGTTAATAATCTAGGTTCGATTGAACTACCTTTATTAACAGCTAATATTAAATTCATACCTTTTTCTTCTAATTGTTTTTTATCCATAACAGATATTTTAACTTTTGATTCAAAAGGTTTAAATAATTCTTGTACTTCTTCTACAAATTTTATAGGAGTCATTATATCACTAGGAGTATCTTGTAATCTTCTACAAAAGAATTGTGATTCAGCTATTGTTTGAGCTTTTTCATACATAAATCTTAATGATTCATCAACAATTGCTTCATGTTTTAATTCTTTAACATCTTTAGTTTTTAATGTGAATGGATCTTTTTCTCAAAATCTCATTGCTGTAACTAAATTTGTCATTATTGAACATCTTCTTAAATCTTTATTTGCAAAACTTATAAAACTATCAACATCTACTTTAATTGATTTTGTTAATTTTTGAAAGAATGTTTTTATAGTTTCATAAAATAAAGGCATATCCGCATTTTTTAAGTCTTTTGCTAAAACAAAATATATAACATTTTCTTTTTCAAAAGTTTCAAACACTTTTTTATTTTCAGAATTTAAACTATCATTTAAATCTATTGCTTTTAACATTTTATTATCTTCCATATTTATATCCTTTTAATTTAAACAATTATATTTTACTTATTTTTTCTTGAACTAATTGAAATAGATTCATAATGTATAACACTATTTGAATTTTTATCATATTTAGTTCATTTTTCATGATTAATATCACTATTTTTAGCTATTATATCAATATTATTTACATCATAAAATGATTTTAAAAAATCGTTATTAAATCCATGATCAAATAAAATATCATAACTATTATAATTATTGTTATTTTTTAAAATTTGCTCATTTTGAATATTAGACTTTTCTACTTTTGATGGAACTATAATATTATTGTTTTGTCTTGATTGGATAATTAAATCATGATTTTGAGGTTTAATATTATTTTTAATAGGTTTTTCTTCTCTTTTTTTTGGATTGTATTTATATTTTTCATTTCAAAGCATAAATATTTTTTCCTCCTATTTTTTATTTACCTACAACTACATCTACATGTATTAAAACTCTATCATGTAAATAGTACCCTTCTCTTACAATTTTTGAAACACAATTTGGTTTAACTGAACTAGTTTTTTCAGTATCTACTGCATTCATAATTTTTTCATCAAAAACATCACCAATTTTTACATTGATCTTTTTAATACCCATATTTGATAATAAATTTTCAAACATGTTCATATACATTTTAAATCCAACAACATAGTTTTTTACATCTTGATTTGGATTATTTTCACTTGCTTTAATAATTGAATTCATTTGACTTATAATATTAATCAATTCTTCAGCATGATCTTTTATTGCATATTTTTTTGCTGTTGCTACTTCTTCATTAGATTTTTTTGTTATTTCACTAATTTTTATATTTAATTGTTCTTGAGCTTTCGCTGCTCTAGCTTCAATTTCTTTTTTAAAATTTACATTGTAATTATTTAATTCTGCTGTTAATTGATTAATTTTTTGATTTTTTGATTCAAGTTCTTTTCTTAATGAATTAATTTCATTGTTATTTATAGGTTGTGGAGGAGTTGTATTTTTAACAACTTCTTCTTTTTTTGGTTGTGATGTATTATTTTCTTGGTTGTTAGTTTTAATATTTGGTTTTGCTACTTGATCTTTATTTTTCATTTAATTCTCCTTTTGCATTTTGAATATACTGAGATAACTCAGTATTGTTTTCATTTATTAATTTATATAATTCTCTCATTTCTATTGGTGAGTATCTTTTTGGTTTTGTAAAATACACTACAGCTATTAAATCACCTTTTGTTTTAAATAATCTTTTATTGGAATTAACACCTTTACCAGATAATGTTATTTTATCTCCTGGTGATGTATATGGTGGTATTTTAACTTTTTCTATTCCATATGGGGTAGGTACTTCACATTCACCACCAACTATAGCTTTTATTGGATCTACTAATAATTTAACATATACGTCTTTTTCATCTTTTTCAAAGATTTTTGAAGGTCTTACAATAAATGTTAAATATAAATCTCCTTTACCATTTCTTGTTTCGTTTCCTTCTCCTTGAATAGCAATGGTTGTTCTATTTTCAATTCCAGGAATAATGTCTACAGTAAGGTCTTTTCATTCATCTATATATTTATGTCCTTTACAAGAATCACATTTTTTATATATAATTTCACCTTCTCCATTACATGCATCACAATAACCTTGTGTTTGAACAACTCCTAAAGGTGTTCTCATTTGTTTTAATGTAACACCTTTCCCATTACAAGTTGAACACGTTTGTTTTGCATTTGGTTCATTTTTAGCACCAGTTCCATTACATGATGTACATTTCTTCTTATATTTATATGATACTTTTTTTTGTCCTCCTATAATGGATTCAACATATGATATTTCTACTGATACATGAGGTGGTTCAAACTCATCATTTGACTTTGATCTAGAGCTTCCAAAACCTCCAAATCCACCAAAACTACCAAATATATCTCCAAATGGACTATTGTCACCAAAGAATTGATTTATTATATCTTCAAATGATGCGCCACTAAACCCTGATCCACCAAATCCATTTCCATTAACACCAGCTTCTCCATACTGGTCATACATTTGCTTTTTTTGAGGATCTGATAATACTTCATATGCTTGAGCAATTTCTTTAAATTTTTCTTCTGCATCTGGAGCTTTATTTCTATCTGGGTGATATTCCATAGCTTTTTTTCTAAAAGCTCTTTTAATGTCTGATTCAGATGCATTTCTATCTACACCTAATATTTCATAATAATCTCTAGCCATATATAACTCCATTATTCATTACTATAAATATAACACAATTTTAATAAATTATCACATTAACATGTAGAGTGCTAATTTATAATTTTAAGTTTGGCTTTACATATTTTTCAATTGCATGCTTTGCTGCATCTTGTTCAGCTCTTTTTTTAGTTTTTCCTTCTCCAACACCATAAACTACATTTCCATAAATCAATTCTACTTTAAAATAATCATTAGTGTCTGATGATTCTACTAATCTATAAAAGATTGCATTATTTTTTCTTTTATATTTTGACTCATTACTTTGTAATATTTCTTGAATTTGTGTTTTATAATCAATAACATTTTCATCTAATTCATTTTGTTCATAATATTTTATAAGTGTATTTTTAATAATTTTAAAACACTCTTTTTCACTATCTTGATCAATATATATTGCACCAATAAAAGATTCAAATATATTTGATTTTATTCTATCTAGACCTGTTTTACGATCAACACCATTACCAAGTCTTGTGTAGTTAATTAAGTTTAATTCTTCTGATGCTTTTATCATTGTATCTTTTTGAACAATAATTTTTCTAATATCATTAATTTTTGCTTCAGTGTACTCAGGATATCTTTTAAAAAAATATTCAGTAACAATTTTATCTACAATTGCATCCCCTAGAATCTCTAGTCTTTCATAATGCTTCTCTTTTTTATTTGAATTAACTGAATGTTCGTTTGCATAACTACTATGAGTAAATGCTTCTATATAAATATCAATTTTTTTATATTTAATTTCTAGGTCATTTAATAAATTCTTGATATTTAAAGGTTTATTATTTTTCATCAAAGTTTATTCCTTTTATTTTTTCTACTAAATTATTTTTTATACATTTAATTGCTAATTCAATTGTGCTATAAAATTGTTGTTCATCTGCTGAACCATGTGTTTTAACAGCTAAATGATTAAGACCCATTACAATTGCACCTGCATTATTTCTATAGTCAAATGTTTTTTTTAACTTTTTTATCACAGGTAAAGAGAATAACCCCCCTAATCATCCTGAAGGTTTTTTAAATCCTTTTTTAAGTTCACTAGCAATTGTTTTAAATGTACCCTCTAGAGCTTTTAAACAAATGTTCCCAGTAAATCCATCAGAGATTAATACATTTGAATTTCCATTTAATATTTCTCTTGATTCTAAATATCCTGAATAATTAACTCTTTTATCATTTTTTAATAGTTTGTTTGCTTCTACTATACTATCTAACCCTTTATATTCTTCTGTACCAATATTTAATAATGATACAATTGGATTTTCTATATCAAAAATACATTTACAAGCAATAGAACCCATTATTGCAAAATTAACTAAATCTTTTTCATCACAAGTTTTATTAGCTCCTACATCCATTCACAATAAAGGTTTTTCATTTGTTGTAGGTAATGAAGGCATAAAAGCTGGCTTAGAAATATTTTTAATCATTCCCATTTTTGAATAAGTCATTGCAACATAACATGCTGTAGATCCAGCAGAAACAACTGCATCTGCTTGACCATTTATAACTAAATCTATTGCTTTAGCCATAGATGAATCTTTTTTTCTAACAGCAAGCATTACATTGTCATCTTGCTTAACATAGTCATCTGCATGTACTATAGATATTCTTGAATTATTTTCAAGATTTTCTTTTATTTGTTCTTCATTTCCAACTAAAATTATTTCTAATTCTAAATATTTCTTAACTAGCTTTTCACACGCTCTTATTGATTCAAATATATGGTTTTCATAACCCATAACATCAACTGCTATTTTCATATAATTCCTTCAATAATAAATATTAAATTTATAAAAAATACTCTACTAATAAAGTAGAGATTTAATTTTTTTATAACATGGTGGCTTCGGGCAGAATTGAACTGCCGACACACGGATTTTCAGTCCGTTGCTCTACCTACTGAGCTACGAAGCCATAAATGGCGGTCCCGACGGGAGTCAAACCCGCGATCTCCTCTGTGACAGAGAGGCATGTTAATCACTACACCACGGGACCATATAATAACTTATTTATTATACAAAAAAATAATAATTAATAAATAAGTTTTTTATAATTTTTTAAATATTTGATAATTTTAATTTTTCAGTTTTTTCTTTTATTTTTTTCTTTCACTTTCAATTAATTCAATATTAGCTCTAATCATTCTTTCATATTCATCTATTTTCTTTTTAATATCATCATCTTCAGATTTAAATATATTTTCATCTAATGACTCATTTTTGTATTTTTTATTTTCTAGAACTTCATCATATTTATGTGATTTTTCTGATTCAACATTAACTATAGTTTTTTCATTATCTTTATTAACTTCATTTATAGTATTTAAAATCTCGTTTGTAGATAATTTATCTTTTTTATTTGAATCATTATTTGATGATGAATTATATAAGTTATTTAATTCTTCATTTTCAATTTCTAATTTGTCAAAAGATGGATTTTGAACATCTTCATATTCTTCTTCATTTCTTTCTTGTTCTTTTGCAATTAGATCAGAAATATTTAATTCATCTTCATCATTTATTGAACTATTTACATTTTTTAATTCTTCTATTAAATAAGATACATCTATATTAATTAGTTCATTATAAAGTAAATTAATATTTTTTTCTGTACTACCATCTAGTAATATGAAATTTCTAATTTCATCTAAAAATACATTACAACTCTTAACTAAATTTATTTCAAAATCAGAATTTAATGATTCTAATAATTCATTATTCATAATTAATTTATCAATATCTAAATTTAATTTTTGATAAATGTAATTTAAATTATTAAAAATAATTTTAAAGATATTAAATTTATGAATAAAATTATTTTTTCTAACTATTATGTTATAAATATCTTTATGTTGAATAGATACTCTTATTCTAGGAATAAAACTTTTGATGTATGAAGAATATTCAATAAAATGAGAGTAAATAATTTTACTAATTAATTCTTGATCATCATTTATAAATTTAGTAATTTTTTCTATGAATTCTGATCTAGAATCTTCACTTTCTCAAATCATAAAATTATCAACAAATTCAATATTTACAAAAACTTTGTTATGTTTTACATAATACAAGTTTGATAAGTATAAATAAAATAATTGATTATTATATTTTAATTTATAGTCAAGTTTTAAAATCATATCAAACAATGAATCTACATCATAAGAAAGATCTCTTATAAAATCACCTTGAGCATATGAAACTATTGGCATATGACTTGTTATGCTATAAATTAAATTATCTAATTGGTTTTCTTTATTATATAAAATAAACATTCTTCAAATAAAATCAAAAATAGATTTTAATTTAAATTCATCTGTTGATAATGAAAAATTATTATCTAAAATAGTATTTTCTTTAAAATTTTCTTGAACATCTTTTGAATCTTCATTAATATCAAATTCATTTGGTTCTAAAAAGATTTTAGAATATATATCTTTGTTTTCTTCTTTATCACCATTTTCATCTAAATCATCAATATAATTTATAAAACTATCTAGATCATCACTTTCTTTTTCATTTTTATCATCAAACAAATTTAATTCATCAATTAATGTATTATTATTTTTTTCAATTTCTTCTTTTTCTAAATTATTTTTAATGATTTCTTCTTGTTCAAAATTTTCTTCTTCTTTTTTTATGTCATCAATAGTTTTAATGATAGTAGAACTAAATTCTTCATCTGTAATATTTAAATTTTCTAAATCGCTATTGAAAATAATATCTAATCTTGGTTTATATGTATTTTTTACAAATACAATGATGTTATCTTCTTTTTTAAATGTTTTTTTAAAGACTTTGCTATTAACTCTAATATTAGGTATTAATTCTACTTCATTAGATTCTGAACCAAAATTTTCTCTTAAAACTATAATAATAGTTTTATCATTATATTTATTTGCAGCTTTTTTAACAATCTCAATATTTTTAGAATCATCTAAAAAGTCTTGGATTGAATATACATATTCAAATACAATCGAATTTTCTTCATTTAATGATAATAAATTTAAATCAAGTTTATTATTAGAATTTGTATTAAATCTTGAATATTTACTCATAATTC
>CASEQO010000124.1 GCA_949290035.1 uncultured Mycoplasmataceae bacterium | reverse complement strand
ATATCATATAAAAATTTTGAATATGTTAAATTATTTATTGAAGAATATAATTCTATATGTTCTCCTATTACCCTTAAGAAATTTTGAAATTCTTTTAAATTTAAATTCTCTTTTTTATCTAAAAGAAATAAATTTTCTATACTTCTTCTTATGGAATTAAAAATAATACTAATTTGCTTTCCAGAAAGTTCTTCACCTCTTTCATAAAACGAAATAGTTTTAAAAAAAATCATTTCATTTATCATCTTTTATACTTATAAAATACTCTAATTTATTCTCAACATTTATTTTATATAAATAATTAATTTGCCTTTCATATTCATCATCATTATTTAATTCTTTTTCGCTACATAATGTAAATAAATGATTTTTTACTAAATCATAAATAGATAACTGCTTACCTTTAGAATTCATATTTTCAAAAATTTCCATTTCATTTTTTTGAGTAAAATCATCTTCATTAAAATAAATTACTGAAGTTTGAAAATTTTCTAAATAAGTATTTATAAAAGTATATATTTCATGATTTTTCATTTTCTTATTTTTATAATATTCAATTATGTAATTGTAGTTTAAACAAAGGTTTTCATTTGTATCTAAATTACCATTTATAAATTCTTTATTTAACATATTTTTAAATATAGAGTTTAGTTTTTCGCTTGAAACTGGGTTAATTAAAAAATTTTGAAAATTAGTTTTTAACAAAATTTTTGATAAAATTTTAGTTTCCTCATCTCCATTTTTTATTAAATAATCTCTTGTAGCACAAATTAAAATAATAGATGTAGTTAATCTTTGTTGTCCATCAATTATTTTTATAACTTTTTCACTTTTATAATTTTCAACCTCTTTAATAGCAATGGTTCCATAATAATGATCTCTATTATCTCTTGTTCTATCATAAATATCATTTAATAATTGTTCTATATTTTCTATTGTTCAAGAATATTTTCTTTGATATATGGGAATTAATAAATTTCTATCTTCCAATTCCATTCATTCTCTTATATTTCTCTTTCATATTTGAATGCTATTTCTCAAAGAATTTAATGTATTATCTTCTTTTAATAAAATAGAAGATTTATCACTATTTGAATCTGAATAATACAATTTTAAATCCATATCATCTAACTCTTCATCAAAATGAACTTTTAATATGTAATGAACGGAATCTAAAATAAATAATGAATCATTAAAAGTTATATTTTTCCTACTATAATGAGCACCCTTATTCCCTTTATTTTTAATAGAAAAACACTTGTCTGTAAAATCATAGTCATATTTTTCATACCCTTGATCCCTTATCTTAATTATTTTGTTATTCAAGTTTTCATTTTCATCAACAATTATAGAATTTTCTTCAATAATGTTTTGAATAATGTTTTCTAAAATCTTTCTTGAATTTATAGCTAAACCATCAAATTCTTTTTTTCTCATTTGAGCACACATATCATTTATTAATTCAATAATTTTATTTATTGAATCATAATCTTTATGATTATTTAAAAATTTAAAATTTTTATCTAAATTAATATTCATATTCCGTTACCTCATATTTAAAAAATTTATCATTTCATTATTTAATATTTCATCTCTTATTTTTATTTCTTTTAAACCTTTATTTTTTAATAAATATTCTTTATTTTCAATAGGAATAATCATTTTTCCGTTTGAATCAAAAGTTCATAAATCTCTATCAAAGCTGTCATGATAATCTAAAGGCATAATAATACCATTATTAGGATTAGAGATAAATTCTAAATATTCTGTTTTATTGTTATTTAATATCTCTCTTGCTATTTGATAAACATTGTATATATGGCATGCTTCACATTCATTAAATTTTTGATGTCATTCCATATTATCGACATTATTAATATCCACAATGTCACAATATAAATCATTTTTATTACTTATTAGATTTAAACTTTTTCTATTTTCAAAAATATTATCTTTAAATTTAGATCTTTCATTTTTTATCATTGACTTTAAATTTATAGTTTTTATCTGTTGTTGTATTTGATCAAAATATTTATCATTATTTTTTTCTAATGAATATTGGTATCTATCATATATTTCGTTTATAAAATCTTCTACACTTTTATATTTTTGATTTAATAAATTTATTATTTCTTTGTATGTGGCTATTGAACCTTGATTATTGATATCATTTAATATTTTTTCTTTATCATTTAGTAAATCTGCGCATTTATCAGTTTTTCTATTTAGTTTACCAATTGCTTTTTTTCACTTAAAGATTCTGTTACTTGAATCTAATAGCCCAAAATCAAAGTCCTTATTTAACAAAAATTCAATAACTATAGAATATGCTATGTCTCTTTTATCTTGTACATTAGTATAAAATGAATTTACAATAGTTCTAATTAATAATTCTAATCTATTGCTATTATCTAAAAGATTTCTAATATTAAATGATAATTTTATTCTTCCGCTCTTATCAATAAACTCTTTATTATTTTTAGCTACATCAATTCTTGTAGCTAAACTAAATGATTCAAACATTCTAATGTATTGATGAATAGCTGCATCTGATGTGTAACCTCTTACTTTACAGGGTGTAACATTTTTATTATCAAGTTCCAAAATATATGAATTATTTTTTCCTTGTGTTGTTAAATTATATTTATTATATTTAACATACATATCTTTTGATATATCTACATCTTTAATCTTTTCTAAAAATCTATCAAATGTATTAAAAATACTAGTTCCTATTTTTCAATATCTCGCTTCTACTTCAACACCATTCTTTATAAATGTCTTTTTATCTATAAATAATTTAAAAATATAATTTAATTTATCTATTCAGTTCATTTTAATTCCTTAAGAATTTTAGTGAATAAATCTTTTATTAATAATTCAGGAATTGAACTTCTTGTACTATAATTACCTTTTGCCATATGATTTCCATTACCTTTTACTCTATCTCTTTTTAAATCTAATTTCACATTAGATTTAAAGGTTGTAGGTTTTAATGAAAAGTTAGAATCATATGAAGAATAATTAGTATCATTCATAACACCATGAAAATCTCAATGGTTTTCTTGAAATTGTCATGTTTTAGATGTTTTAGGGTTTTCTATAACTCATATTTCAGGTTCAAAATAATTAATTATTTCTATAGTAGCTCCAATAGTAGATTCTCCTAATAATCTACCAATTTCTTTTTGTGTAAAATATCTTCTTTTTACTGGATGAGCAGTTTTGTTATATTCATCATAATATTTTTTATTCATTACTCTTCAATTACAATCTTCATCTATTGACCTAAACATTTTTCCACCACAATCAGCACCACTTCATGATTCACAAGGTGGTGAAGCTAATATTACATCTGGATGAGGCAATTCTTTTAATTGTTTTATTAAATTAAAATTATTTAAAGATAAATCTATTCTATGATAAAAATATTTTTCTTTTTCTTTGAAAGAGATATCATTTATTCCTACAGAATGAACTTGAACATTTAGATCACTAAAAAATTTTTTAATTGCATTCTTATATGATGATTTTGCATCATCATATAAAGCTCATACAATTAAAGGTTTTGTCAAGTTAATATCTATTATGTTGACTTT
>CASEQO010000123.1 GCA_949290035.1 uncultured Mycoplasmataceae bacterium | reverse complement strand
GTAAGGTTTTTGTTTGTATCAAAAACATTCCATAACTTTATTTGTAAAAAATATAAGATATAATATATATATCATTTTATGTAAGGAATTAAAATGTCAAATTTTGTTTCAATATATATTAAAAAAGTAAATCAAAAAAAAGAAGTTACACAAGCAAGTCAAATTGCTATTATTTTCGAATATCAAAATGAAATGAAATGCCTTCATTATTTTATAGAAAATGATGTTAAAAGATCTATTAATTCAGTTAAATTAAAAGATGCTTTATTAGATATATATCAAGTATTAGAAGGTAAGACTATAGTTTTACAAAACTATAACAAAATAGATTATTTATATCTAAAAAAATGTTATTCTACTTTAAAAATGGAATTTAATAATCCAATTATAGATATAACTAAAAAAGCTTTAGAAAAAGGGATTAAAAAACCTAATATAAATAATTTATGTAGAATGTATAAAATATCTGTTCATAATGATAAAAAAATTCCTTCTGCGTTATTTGAAGCTAGAAAACTATATTTATTAGCTATTAAAATGTTTAGTGAATAAAATGAATAAAAATATTTATTTAATTGTTGGATTAGGCAATCCTGGAGAAGAATACGAATTTACAAGACATAATATAGGTTTCATGTCTATAGATTATTATTTACATAAAAATAATTTAATCTTAACAAACAATAAATTTAATGGTGAGTTTTTAAAAACATCTATAAATGATAATGATGTAATTTTTGCTAAACCTTTAACATATATGAATTTGTCTGGAAATTTTATAAGAGATATTATTAATTTCTACAAAATAGATATTAATAATATTTTAGTAATATATGATGATATGAATTTAGATGTTTGCAAACTAAGATTAAGAAATAAAGGTAGTGCAGGCGGTCATAACGGTATTAAAAGCATCATTAATAATTTAGGAACTGATGAATTTAAAAGACTTAAAATTGGAATAGGCAAACCTAAGCATAATAATATAATTGATTATGTAATAGGGAAGTTTTCAAAAGAAGAGTTAATGCAAATTGATAATATTTATCCTATTGTTGAAAATATCATAAATGACTTTATAAGTAAAGATTTTACTTTTTTAATGAACAAATATAATTAAGGTAGATATGAATAATAAAAGTTTTATTATAGCAGTATCTGGTGGTCCAGATTCTATGTCATTATTAGATTTATTTAAAGATAAAATTGTAGCTGTTTGTCATGTTAATTATAAAAAAAGAGTTGATTCATATATAGATCAAAAAATAGTAGAAGATTATTGTAATTTACATAACATAAAATGTTATGTAAAAGAAGTTAAATACTTAGATAATGATAAAAATGAAAATTTCCAATCGTTAGCAAGAAAAATTAGATATGACTTTTTTAATGAAGTGGCCGAAATTGAGAATTGTTTTAATTTATTAGTAGCTCATAATAAAAATGATTTTTTAGAAACAGCTTATATGCAAGTAAACAAAAAATCTAAGTCATTATTTTATGGGATAAAATTTAAATCTTTTTATAAAAAATTGACTATTTATAGACCACTAATAAGAATTCAAAAAAACACATTAGAAAAGTATTGTATATTGAACTCAATTAATTATGCAACCGATTCATCTAATTTATTTCAAGTATATTCTAGAAATAAGATAAGAAAAGCAATATTAGATACATCAAATAATGAATTGAATAAATTTATTTATAAAATTAATCAATACAATAATAAAAATAAAAACTTTTTATTACATATTGAAAAAATATATAATGAGTGGGATAATAACTATTCATATTATAAGAAATTAAATAATGATGAAAAATACCACTTAATATATAAATTTTTAGTGAGTAATGAAATTAAAGTATCATCTAAAAATAAGATGGAAAATATTTTATTATTTTTAGAACACAAAAGAGGAAAACAATTTATTTTGGAAGATAATAAATTTTTACTTATTAAAAATAACAAAATCTTAATAAAATTTTAATATGAGAGTTTTAATATTTGGTGCAACAGGTGTTATAGGTCAAAAGACCATATCATATATAAAAAACAACAAGAGATTTAATCTTGTTGGATTTTCATTTTATAAAAATTATAAATTAGCATTAGATATTAAAAATGATTTTCCAAAATCTAAAGTTTATTCATCATATCATCATGAACTAAATAACGTAAATTCATATCAAGAATTAATAGAAAAATCTAAACCAGATATTATTGTTAATTCAGTAATAGGCTTTGATGGTTTAGAATTAAGTTTGTTATCTATAAAAAATAAAATTGATTTAGCATTAGCTAATAAAGAAACAATTGTATTAGCTGGAAAATTTATATTTAAATTAGCTAATAAAAATAATGTAAGTATATTTCCTATTGATTCTGAGCATACCTCATTATATTCATTAATTAAAAATGAAACTAAAAAAATATCCAAAATATATATCACTGCTTCAGGTGGTAAATTTTATAAAGATGGTTTACAAAAAGCTAATCCTTCATTTAAAGAAGCGACATTTCACCCTATATGAAATATGGGAGAAAAAATTTCTATAGATTCATCTACAATGATTAATAAATTTTTTGAAATAATAGAAGCTTATTATTTTTATAATATAGAAAAAATACAAGCTTTATATCATAAAGAAGTATTAGTGCATTCATTAGTAGAATTTAAAGATGGATCAATTAACTTAAATATGTATGATCCTGATATGATGTGATCTATACAACAAGCTTTATCAAAATTTAGCTCAAATGAGCCAATTGTAAATAAAATTGATATGTCAAAATTATCATTAAATTTTGAATTAATTGATGAAAAAAAATGAGCAGCTATAAAGTGAGCTAATGATTTTTTAAAAAGTAAAAATAATATTATTCCAATTATAGTTAATTGTGCAAATGATCATTGCTTTAAATTATTTAAAGATAATAAAATTGAATTTAAAGATATTTTAAAAATAATAGAAAAATGTTTAAATAAATTTAATAACGAAATTGTTTTAAAAATTAATGATATTTACAAAATCAATAATAAAATTATTGAATATATAAATAGGATAATATAATGGATTTTTTAAATATCTTATTTTATATTTTTATAATTATATTTTCAATAATATTTCATGAGATAGGTCATTATTTATTTTCAATTATTTTTAAATGTAGAGTTGTTCAATTCTCATTTGGGATAGGACCAAGATTATTTGGTATTAAACATAAAAACACTACTTATAATATTAGACTATTACCATTTGCTGCATATGTACAATTAGATACTATAAAAGTTAGAAACTATTATGAAAATGAATTAAATGAATTTGAGCAATTAGAATGATTTAATATAGATGATTCAAGATTAACATTTATTAGTTATTTTAAAAAATATTTTAATCATGAAAATAAATGATTTTATTTGAAGAAAATATTTAATATAGAGCATATAACGAAAAGAAAAATAGATTTAATTTAGAATACGATGATAATAAATTTATTTTTGAAGAAATAAATATTTATAAGAAGATATTAATTTTATTTGGTGGTATCTTGTTTAATTTAATATTGTTACTAATTTTTATATTAGTACTTTATTTAAATTATGATGGAGATTATAATATTTTAGAACAAATAGGGAATTTCTATAAATATTTATGATATGTTTTTATATGGTGTAAACCTGAAAATACTGTATTATATATTGATTCATATTTGCAATCATTTGCAATAATAGTTATTAATATTAATATAAGTTTGATATTTTTAAATATAATACCTATTCCTCCACTAGATGGTGGGAAAATAATATTGTTAATATTTTCTAAATTTTTTTCACAACCAAAAGTTGAAAGAATAGAAAATGTTATATCATTGATAGCAATGCTATTAATAGCATATTTATCTATTTCTGCATTTATTCAAAATATAATATATTAGTTGGTGAATATCATGGAAAAGTTTAAATCATTTTTTTTAAAAATAAATTTTATGAATGAAAATGAATATGAAAAAACAAAGGATTCATGTGATTTTCAGATAAAAAACGATAATGTTATAAAAGTAACATTATCGTTTAACAATCTTATTGAACCGAAACTTTATTTTAGTTTATTAAATAGAAAAAATAATTTTGGATCAGATATTGAAATAATTTTTGACTCATCAAATTTAGTTTTAGATAAAGAAGATATAACAAAATATCTTATTTATTATATTGAACATTTATCTATTAATAATGTTCATTTTAAAAATTGCATATTAAGAAATAGTACAAAAATAGAAGATAATTCTTTGATTTTATTTTATTTAAATGATATTGAAAAAGATGGTATTGAAAAATATACATCAGGATTAAATTTATTTTTGCAACAAGCTGGAATTCTATTTAATGAAATAAGACTAGAATTAGATGAAAAAGTAAAAGAAATTGAATTATATAAAAACTCAAAATTAGAAAATGTAAAGTCAACATTAATAAATACAAAAAAGACTAATTATGAATCAAAAAAAGAAATAGTATTTAAAAACAAATTTAAACCAGTATATGGAGAAGTAGAAAAGATTGCTAATTTAATCCCAGAGCAAGGTGAATCCACCATAATAGGAAAAGTATTTAAAAGAGATAAACTTGTTGTTAAAGGTGATAAGACAATTTATAAATTTTATATAACAGATTATACAGATTCAATTTTGGTAAAATGTTTTACATCAAAATATAATGGACAAACAGAAGAAGATTTAGAATTAATAAAAGAAGGAACTTGAATAAAAACTAGAGTTTCTATTCAAGTTGATATGTATGAAAAGAATGATCTAACATGTTTATCTAAAAATTTAGAAATTATTGATGAACCAAAAGATTTTGAAATAAAAGATAATTCAGAAAATAAGAGAATTGAATTTATAAATCACACAGTGATGTCTGCATTTGAAGGTGTTACTAGATCAAAAGATTATATTTCATTTCTTAAAAGAATAGGACATAAAACATTAGTTATTACAGATAAATTTAATTGTCAAATATATCCAGAAATTAGTTCAATTGCTAAAAAATCAGGAATTGATTTAATATATGGAGTTCAAACTAATTTATTAAATTCTCCAATAGATATAGTTAAAAATGCAATAAATAAAAATATAGAAAATAAATTTGTTGTTTTTGATATTGAAACTACAGGGCTATACCCTTATGTTCATGAAATTATAGAGTTTGGTGCAATTAAATATGAAAATGGAGAAATTGTTGAAAGAAAACAATTTTTTATGAAACCATCAAAACCAATACCTAATAAAATTTCAGAAATAACTAGGATAACAAATGATACTGTAAAAGATGGGCTAAGTGAAATAGAAGGACTTAAAGAGATACTAGAATTTTGTAAGGACTATCCATTAATTGCACACAATGGTATAGCTTTTGATATTAATTTTATAAATGTTAAATTAGAAAAAAATAATCTTCCTGTATTAAATAATATTTTAATAGATACAATGCAATTATCTAGAGCTATGAATGAAACACTTTCATCACATTCATTAGGGAATATTTGTAAAAAGCTAAAGATTGAATATAACAATTTAATAGCTCATAGAGCAGATTTTGATGCTGAGGTATTATTATCTGTTTGAAAATGAATGTTAATAGATCTTAAAAATAAAGGTATAAAAACATACCAAGATATTAATAATTATTTTCAAAATGATTTGCTTAAAAAAAGAAATAGAGGTTTTTTAATAACTCTATATGCTAAAAAGCAAAATAGCATAAAACCTTTATATAAATTAATTAGTAAATCATTAACTACTAATTATTATGATAAGCCTTTATTATTTATAGATGATATTTTAGAATATAAAGAAGATATTTTGCTATCCAATTCACCTTCTGAAGGAGATATTATTTTTAGTGCTCTTTCAGAAACAAATGAACAACTAGCAAATAGAATGAAAAAGTATGATTTTATAACTATTAGCCCTCCATCTTCATTAGATCATGAAATAAATAGACAAAATATCTCATTAGATGAAGTTAAATTATGTATTAAAAGAATAATAGAAATAGCAAATAATTTAGATAAAAAAGTTATTGCATCATCAGATGTATATTATCTAAGACCAGAAAATGAAAAAGCATTTGATGTGTATGTTCACACAAAATCAATTGGAGGTAAACCTCACAGAGTTTATAGTTATCAAGAGTCTAATGATGTTTTACCTAAATATTTTTATAGAACAACAAATGAGATGTTAAAAGAGTTTAATTTTTTAGATAGCAAAATAGTTAATGAAATAGTTATTCAAAATACTAATGAATTGTTAAATCAATTTGAATTAAATGTAAATGTTTTAAAGCTAGATAAGCTATATACACCAACAATTGAAAATGCAAAAGAAAACTTAGAAAAACTAACATATCAAAGAATGATAGAAAAATATGGACAAAATCCAGATCCAATTATTTTATCAAGAATAGATAGAGAGTTAAAATCAATAATTCAAAATGGATATTCAATTATATATTGATTCTCACATTTATTAGTTAAAAAGTCAAATGATGATGGATATTATGTTGGTTCAAGGGGTTCAGTAGGCTCATCTTTAGTTGCCACTATGGTTGGTATAACAGAAGTTAATCCATTACCTCCATATTACTTATGTGATAAGTGTAAAAATTTCTATTTTGTAAAAAATGTAAATAGTGGTTTTGACTTACCTGATATTGAATGTGAAAAATGTGGTGATAAGATGAAAGGTGATGGTCATAATATACCATTTGAAACGTTTATGGGATTTGAAGGAGATAAAGTACCAGATATAGATTTAAATTTCTCAGCTGAATATCAAGCAAAAGCTCATAATTTTATAATGAATACTTTTGGTAAATCTCATACTCTTAAAGCCGGAACAATTGGGACAGTTGCAGAAAAAACAGCTTTTGGATATGTTAAAAATTACTTTGAATCAAAAGGAATTCATAAAGTAAAAAATGCTGAGATATTAAGATTATCTACAGAGTGTCAAGATGTTAAAAGAACTACAGGACAACACCCAGGTGGAATTATAGTAGTTCCTAAAGAATTAGAAGCAGAAGATTTTACACCTATTAATTATCCAGCTGATGATATAGAGTTTGAATGAAATACAACTCATTATGCATTTGAATATTTACATGATTCATTACTAAAATTTGATATATTAGGTCACGATACTCCTACATTTTTAAAAATGTTGGAAAATATTACAAACATAAATTCATCTAAAATTCCTAATCACGATGAAAAAGTTATGCAAATGTTTTATGATATAGAAGGAATCAATATTAAATCAGAAAATTTATTTAATAATAAAGTAGGTACAAACGGATTACCAGAATTCGGAACATCATTTGTAAAAGAAATGTTAACTATAACATTACCTAAAAAATTTTCAGATTTAATTAGAATATCAGGGCTTAGTCACGGAACAGATGTGTGACTAGGCAATGCCAAAGATTTAATAGAAAATAATAACATTAATATCTCTGAAGTAATAAGTTGTAGAGATGATATTATGGTTTATTTAATTGAAAAAGGATTAGATAATAAAGATGCTTTTAATATCATGGAAAATGTTAGAAAAGGAAAAGGATTAACAGAAGATTATATAGAAAAAATGAAGAATAACAATGTTCCAGATTGATACATTAATTCATGTAATAAAATAAAGTATTTATTCCCAAAGGCTCATGCTACAGCTTATGTTTCCATGGCTTGAAAAATTGCATGATATAAATATTATTATCCTTTAGCTTTTTATTCAACATTTTTTTCTATTAAAACAACAGTGTTTGATCTACCAACAATAATTCAAGGTAGAGAAAAAATAGTTAACACATTAAATTTAATTAAAAATGCTTTATCAAAACCAGAGACAAAATATCAAGTAAAAAATAAAGAACTTGATTTAATACCAATATATGAAATGTGTATAGAACTAATAGAAAGAGGTTTTTATATTAAAAACGTAGATATTAATTTATCTCAAGTTAAAGAATTTTTAATAGTAGATAATTGTTATTTAATTCCTCCTTTTTCAGTAATAGATGGTCTAGGTGAATCTGTTGCTCAATCAATTGTTGATGCAAGAAATGAAAAAAAATTTAGTTCAAGAGAAGATTTATTAAATAGGACTAAAATATCTAAAACACATTTAAAATATATGATTGATAATAATATTTTAGACGATTTAGCAAATGATGATCAATTATCATTATTTGGATAATTAACAATATAAGGATTTATATGGCGAATAAAATTTTTATTAAAGAAGTATGTATAGATGATTCAATGGATGTTTTATCATTATTATCTAAACAAAATGATTTTGATAGATTTGAAACTTGTTCAAATCTAGATGAAGGTGGATTAACTCCTAAAAAGAAATTTTATAAGAAATTATGCAAATTATTCAAAGATAAAGAACAAATAATTATGATTAGACCTAACAATAGTTTTTATATAAGTAATGGGAAAGAATTAGATAAAATATTTAAGTCAATAAAACAATTTATAAAATTAGGTGCTAAACATTTTATATTTGGATATTTAACAAAAGAAAATGATATTGATATTGATTCTTGCAAAAAAATTATTGATTTAATTTATTCTTATAAAAACACTTCATGATCTTTTCATATGGCTATAGATTTAGTAAATGATTATGATAAATCATTTAATGAATTAATAGAATTAGGATTTACTAGAGTACTAACAAAAGGTGGAAAATCAGAAGCTATTAACAACATAGAAACTTTAAAGAAACTAAATAATAAATATGGAAATCAAATTCAAATATTAGTTGGTGGGAAAGTAACAAAAGATAATTATTTAGAAATACATAGTAAGACTAATATAAATCAATTTCACGGAACTAAAATAGTATAGGTATAACCCTATACTATTTTATGTATTATAAATTTTTATTGATAACATCAGCCATACCTAATATTGCTGCATTATTTCCTTTTTTAGCTTTAAATAATTTATATGATTCTATAAATTGAGGTTTACCTAAATAGAAATCAATATGTTCTTTTAGTGTAGATAATTTAAAGTGTTCTGATTCACTTATACCACCGCCTATTATAATAGCATCAAAGTTCATTGAAGTAATTAAATTAGCTATCCCATTTGCTAATCCACTATATCAATAATTAACTACTTTAATTATTGATTTATCTTTTGATTGAATAATTTCAGGGGTTTTTAAATCTCTAGATGTGAATTCTTTAACTAACTTGCTCAATCCTATAGCTGAGAAATACTCTCCTCATCTT
>CASEQO010000122.1 GCA_949290035.1 uncultured Mycoplasmataceae bacterium | reverse complement strand
TAATAATTAATACATATAGGTAGGAAAAAATGGGACATAAATTAAACTTTAAAATAAAAGAAGGAAAAATTAATTTAAGTGAATATTTTCTTTTAGAGTCGTATGCAAATATAAATCATAATAAAAAATATATTGATGTGATTAAAGAACAACTTCAATTATTTTTAAATTCAAAAGAAAAAAATTTTGATCATTTATGATTACAATTTTGTAATTTTATAAAAGAAAATGAATTTCAACATTTTAAAACATTAGCTTTAAAAAAGAAAACACCTTCTTATAAAAATTTTTTGGAAAAAATAAAAGAAAAAACTACTATTAAAAATTCAAATATTGCAATTATTTTACATTCAAAAAAATCTGAAATAATAAACAATACAATTAGTTTATTTGTGGATTATATTTCAAATAATTCTTCAAGTTCTACAAATCTATTTCATATTGAATTAACAAGAATTGAATTTTTTAGTTGAGGATTATCATTAAATTTAAATGACTATATAGAGGAATTAAATATAGGTGAAAATAATTGCCAAGATGAAGATAAAAATTTTAATACAATATATGAATATGAATCAGTATTTGACAATAAAGACTATGAAGAAGATCCTATAAAATTCAAAGATTGATCAAAATTTATAAATCATTTACATGAAAATATTGTGAGAAATAATGATGAAACTAGTAATTTTTTATTTATGTTCAAAGATGATTTTATTTTTGCATCAACAAAAAATATAAATTTATCTAGATCAAAATTTTATATAAATAATAATAATTCGGGTGAACAACTCTTTAAAAATGATAGTTTAGAAGAAAAATTTGATGGAAATTTTAATTGAGAGTCTAAAGATTATAATTTACAAAATCGTTTGGAAACATTGAAGAACGAATATAACTTAGAAATAAATGAAATAGAAAAAAAAGTTTCTGAAACAGAAATAAAAATTAATGAGGAAAACAGTAATAAGAATAAAAAAGAAAATATATTACATGATTATGAAAATGAATTAAACAGAATAAATGATGATCTTGAAAAAGTTTTAAATAAGATAAAAAAATTTAATTTAAATAAAAATGATATTGAAAAACTTAAAAAAGAAAATGATAAATTGATAAAAGAAATTGATGTTTTGTATAAAAATAAAACAATTTTTATAAAAGATATAGAATATCTTGAACATAAATTAAATCGTGATTTAGATGAAAAAGATAAAGAGCGAATTAAAATGAATAATGAATTATTGCATTCTAAAAGAGAATTAGATTCAATAATTAAAAAAATTGAAAAAAATGAACACTTTATAAAAAGTAATAAAACTAAGATCGATGCTTTAAACAATGAAATTGAAAAAATTAATATAGAAAATTTGAATTCAAATGAAAAAAGATTAAAAGAAAATAAATCTAGCAAAGAGAAAGAAATAAATGAATTAGAACTAGAAATAGAAAATATTAAAAATGATATAAATGATTACAATAGTGATTTGAAAAATTTTAAAAATAATAAAACTAAAATTAATAACTATTTTAATAAAGTTAATGAATTTAATGAATGAGTAATTAAAAAAAATTTAAATAAATTTCAAATTATTTCTCCAAAAAAGAATAAAGAAAAATTGGAAGACATTGAATTTCCTTTATTAGATGATTTTATTGATAATAAAATTAGTATTAATAGTTTTGAAGAATATTCTTTGTATGATGATAAATCTGGAACAATAGCTGTAATTAAAAGATTTAAAAATGCATTAGAAAATGTTGAAAGAGGATATTATAAAAATCCACTTTTTTATCTGGGGATAAGAAAACCTCATAAAACATTAAACATAACATATAAGAAAAAATTAAAATTAAATATTTTAAATAAATATAGCTTAAATGAAAAACAAGAAAAAGCACTTTTAAAAGCAATTAATACAAATTGTTTTTTTTACTTACAAGGCCCGCCTGGAACTGGAAAAACACAAGTAATTTCTGCTATTACAGAACATGTTATAGATGATAATATGAACATAATAATGACATCATCAACACATGAAGCTATTAATAATTTTTTTGATCGTCTAAACGACAATAATAAACAAAATCCAAACATTGTTTTATTAAAATATCGTTATGTAAAAAGCAAGAAAAATAAAGAAATAGAAGAGAAATATTCTGAAGTAAATTTATTTAAAAATTTTAAAGATAGAATGACAAACAATATTTTTGAATGTAATAATGAT
>CASEQO010000121.1 GCA_949290035.1 uncultured Mycoplasmataceae bacterium | reverse complement strand
GAATATTTTTTCTAAAAAGTTTTTCAAATCATTCAAATAAATATTATCAAAATCAACATAAGGCGTTAAATCAAAATTTTAAGATTTAATATTATTATAAACTATTTTTATTATATATTTATTTCTTTTTTATGTATAATGTAATTTCATCTGTACTTATGTCTAATTTATCTAAAACATTTATAAGTAATTTGATTTTTGTATTTGTATCTCTATCAGTGTTTACAAAGAAATTTGATTCTGTTTTAGTTGCTTTTCCATAATTATAAAAGAATTCTTCATCACTTATTTTATTTTTAAAACTATAGTCTTTAAATATAAGCTGATTAAATCTCACTGAATCTTCTTCATATATTAATGTTAATATTTTGGTAAGGAAACCAGACCACTTTGCAACATCATATTTATTGTTCTTATATTCAAAAGAATATATATTCATACCCGCAAAATCTATAGTATCATCTAAAGAATAATCTTTTATTTCTTCATCAATTTTATTTATAATTTCAGGATATTTATAATATTCTAATAATTTTTTTATTAATCTTTTACTTCGTTCTATTATTATATTTTCATTCCAGATTTTTAAATCCAATATATCTTTGTTTAAAAATAAAAATTTACTATCTTCATACATTTCTTGTTTTTCTTCTAATGATTTATTTGAAAGTTCTGAATTATATCCTGTAAGCGTAAGATTACCTATCGTATTCACATATTTATCATGAATATCTTTATAATTATCACCTATTAATTTTTCCCAATTATCTGTTAAAGTTCTAGGCATAATATGTTCTATTGTTATATTAGCTGTATCTATTTTTTCTTTGCTATTTAATGATTCTAATTTAGTTAATATAAATTTAGCTAAAATATTTTTATATACATCTTTTTCTATAATTGAATTTTCTATATTAGTATCATCAGGAAATTCTCCATTTCCTTTTAAGTCAACTAAAATATTTGCTATATAGTCTACAATTGTATTAACATCTTTTTTATATTCAAAAAAAATATATAATTTTTTTATTATGGATATACATATTTTATTTAAGTCATTAGTTTTTCTAGAACATATAAGTCTTCTTAGTATATAATTTTCTAATAAATGTAATAAATTGAACAATGTATTTTCTGATATTAATTTTTCATTTCTATATTTTAGGAAAAGCATTATGAGAGGATTTAAAACATTAGCTTTCAATTCTTTTATATTGTCTAATTTTATTTTTATATTTTGTTCTTTTTCTTTTGAAGTATCTAAAATAGTATTATAAAGTTTAGAATATTCAAGTAATTTTTTTAATACTTCTTCATTATCCTTATTTTCTAAATATTTTTTAAAATCATTATAAACTTCAGACTCTTTAGAAAAATCTTTATTTTCTATTGCCAAAAAGAATCTTATAAAAGTTGATACACTTTCATCATCTAAATTTTGCATACAATTTTCTTCTATTTTTATCCAATAGTTTTTATATAACCTATCTTGATTTTTATACATTAAAACATAATTTCTAATTTTATCTCCCTCTTTTAATGATAAACCTGTGGCATTTAAAGTTTCAAAAATTATTTGAGGCTCATCTTCTTGTTCTAAAGTTATTCTAATACCTTTAAGTAAATCTAAACCTTTCCATAGTTTTGAAATATACTTTTCATCGTTATTTAGTTTTTCTTTGAAAAATAAATAATTATTAACTATATTTGAGGTACCTTCTTTTATATCTTCATTATTTAGTATTTTATTTAAATATTCATCATCTTTTTGTATTTGTTTTAAAAATAATCTTCCGCTATGTTCTTTTACGTCAGAAAATATTAATTTTTCTATAGAAGTTTTTAAAGTATCGTTATTATTTTTTGCATAATCTAATATAGCCAATAGTAAAAGCACTATACTTGTTATCCTTTGTTGTCCATCTATTATATAAAAACTCTTTTTATCATCTTCTTTTCTAACTAATACAAATGAACCTATAAAATATTCTCTTGCATCTCTATCAACAGCTTTTTCAATATCATGAATTAATTTATTACATTGCTCTTTTTTCCAGTCATAATTTCTTTGATAAACTGGAATAAAAAATGTTTTTCTAGAATCAAACATTTCATCTAATACTTGTATATCTTCACCTCTTATCATAACTTACTCCTAAAACTTCATCTATACATTATACTATATT
>CASEQO010000120.1 GCA_949290035.1 uncultured Mycoplasmataceae bacterium | reverse complement strand
TATTAATAGCAATAAAATTTAACATATTAATAGCAATAAAATTTAACATATTAATAGCAATAAAATTTAACATAATAGCAATAAAATTTTTATATTAATTATTTAAATAACATATTCTTACTAGAATATTTAAAAAAATTTTTTTTAGATTAAAATTAATTTATATCAATTTTAAAGGATATACAATGAATGATGGTTTAATGAATTTAAAGGATTTAATGAATGATTTAGAAAATCTTCACAATGAATTAGAAGAAACATTATCAAGAATCCCACAAAAATAATAAAAAAGCATTAACAATTGAGTTAATGCTTTTTTTATGATAATAAGCTATAAGCCATGTTCTGTCTAGATTGTTTATTTATCTACACTATTTTTTTATACTTTTAAATAAAACTAAATAAATTAATAAAACAAATTCAATGAATGTAAACATGAATAGTGTTCCTTGATTAAGTTCATTTCCTTATCAAGAATTCCCCTACCAAATTTGGGTTTCTACCTTGAGGAGTTTACCAACGTTTCACTCTATAAGTTTCCTAATAGAATCGTCACTGTGGCACTTTATAAGAAAATCATCATATTTATAAAATAAACTTAGACTCATTTCTCGTCGTAATCTTTATAAAAGATCCTAGGTTTTATTTTTTATATACCTACACAAACACTACAATCATCTCAGATTGTGGTAGCATGGACTTTCCTCTATAATATAAAATATTACAGCAAACAATCACTTATTATCACTAATATATTATATATAAGATTTTTAATTTTAATATCTAAAAACACTTTTATTTTTCTATTGTTATGTTGTTAACTCAATTAACTTTATGATATAAAAATTCATAAACAAATACTTTTGGGATATCAGCTAAAAAGAATATGAAATATGCTCACCCAAATTGAAGATCACATTGTTTTTTAAACACAAATGATATTAAACATAATCATCCGATTTGTAACGCCCCAAAAATAGCTTCAGTTAATGCTACAATATTAGTTTTACCACCAACAGATATAACTCTAGATCTTGTTACAAATCATACAAACATTGGCATAAACATCGCAAGTGGTCATATAGTATATTTCAATTCACTTAAAAATTTATCTACTCCTTGATTTGCAATAATTTCTGCGTTTTCTTTTGTTAATCCAACATCATTAATTAAATGATTTAAAACCCCTTGTTTATAACCATCAGCTAATGATGTTGTAGCTTGAACTGCAAACGATAAACAAAATAGTACTATACCCATAATTAAAGCTATTAACGTTTGAAAACCTTCTAATTCATTAGCATTTTTTATAGCTAAATCAAAATTATTTTTACCTAATTCTTTTCCAACATATATTGCAGCATTTGATGTTATTGATTCAAATGTTGTTCAAAATATATTAAAAAGCATTCCTGATATTCCTAAAATATTTGCTGCTGATAATGCGTAATCAGGATTTCCAACAGAACCTGTAGGATAACCAATATTTCAAAAAATAAATCTAATATTTACAAATACAGAACCCATTGCAAATAAAATAAATGAAAGTGATCTTCTTATAAATTGCATCAAAATTATTTTTGATATAAAAAATATTTTTAATGGATTTATTAGTAAAATTCTATCTTTTATAACTATAAATAAAATCATAGTAAATAAAGGAACTACTATAGAAATAATAGTAGAATAAGCAAGGAATTCAATTCCAAAATGACACCCATAAATAAATATCGAATTTAATATTATATTTAAACCTAATGATATACACGATGTTATAAATGTAACAATAGAATGATGCTTTTCTCTTAATATCATTGCTATTGTAAAAGCAATTGAATTTATAACTCATGACACGGCTATTAATCTTAAGTATGATGTAGCATTTTCATACACAACACTCAAAATGCTATCATCATAACCTGATACCAAATCTATCATCGATTTAGGAATAATAAAAGAAGGTAAAGCAAAACATAATGATATAAATAGAGAAAATAACATTCTAAAACAAATAACTTCTTTTACTTTTTTTACATCATTACTACCTAAATATTGAGCAAATAATGATGATCCAACAACAGCTGTTAATGAAATAATACCAATTTGTATTTCGGTTCAAGTATTTGCATATGATAATGCTTGGTTACCACCTTCTATATTTATTGACATAAAATTATCAACAAATGAGTTTAATGCAAATATCATTGTTGCAAATATTATTGGAACAGTAGAAGAAAAATACATTTTTCACTTTTGTTTAGATTCAGGAAAATATTTTTTAAATCCATTAATAAATTTGTTCATATATCTCCTATTATTCAATATTATTTTATGTGGTTATACATTAATATAAATTATAAATAAATTTAATTTCCATGATAAATAGAATTTGACAAAAAAATAAAAGACTTTTATACAAGTCTTTTATATCATTCAACAACATATGTTTCATTAATATCTTGAGGTAATTCCTCTCTTTCAGGATGTCTAATATATGTTCCTTTTTTATTTTTTAAATCCACATTTACAAAATTAAATTTAGGATTAGATTCACCTGCTTTAACTACTTCAATGTTTTTAATTTTATCAGATAATGAAATTTCATCATTTAAAGAAACTAAAAAAGATGGAATACTACATTTTTTATTATTAACTAAAACATGTCCATGGTTAACTAATTGTCTTGCAGCTCTTCTTGTTGGAGCAAAACCCATTCTAAATACAAGATTGTCTAATCTTGATTCTAAAACAATAAATAAATTTAATGTTAATGGACCAGACATTTTTTGAGCTATTTTAAATAATCTTCTAAATTGTCTATCATTTAATCCATATAAATGCATCATTTTTTGTTTTTCTTGTAATTGCTCTCCATAACCTGATAATTTTTTAGGTTTATTACCATGTTGCCCAGGAGCATATCTTCTTTGCTTACCTTTAATAAATTCTTTATCATTTTCTAATAATGAAAATCCTAGTCTTCTAGATTTTCTATTTACACTTCCAGTATATCTTGACATTTTAT
>CASEQO010000119.1 GCA_949290035.1 uncultured Mycoplasmataceae bacterium | reverse complement strand
TTCTTTGTATCGGAGAATATATGGAATATTTGTTTATTAATTCAATTATGAAAAATCAATCATTATCAGATGGACCTGGTTATAGAACAGTTTTATTTTTGCAGGGATGCAATATAAGATGTAAAGGATGTCATAATACAATAACATGAGATATAAATAGCGGAATTAAATTACCTATAAAAAATATTGCTAATGAATTAAGAAAAAAGTCTTTTAATAAAAAAATTACTATTTCAGGTGGAGAACCTTTAATGCAAAAAGATGGATTAACAAAATTATTAAATGAATTAAATGGTTATGATATTTGTTTATATACTAGTTATGATATTCATCAAATTCCTAAAGATATATTAAATAAATTAACATATATAAAAACAGGAAGATTCGTAAACGAATTAAAAAATAATAAGATACCTTATTTTGGTTCAGAAAATCAAAAATTATATAAAGTTAAGGATGGGACATATGAAGAAATTCAATGATAATGCATCAAATAGAAAAACATATGTAGGTGATATTTTTTCCAAAGGTGAATTTATGGCCAAAGAAGAAATTCTAAATACATTAGATAGAAAATGAAAGTTTTTGCATAATAACGCTTGAATACATATTCATGATTTAGATGCATATGGTTCTACTTATAATTGTCTGACTATAGATTTTATAAGTAAATTTAAATATGAAGAATTTGAAAATATTAGTGAAACTCACAAAATTATTAAATATTTTGAATATTTAAAATTGTTATTTGAGAAATTAGGAAATGAACAAAGTGGAGGTATGGCAATAGCTAATTTTGACATTGATACATCAACAATATTTAATAATATTAATGTAAATATCTTAAAAAATAAAGATTTAATATATGAATGTATATTTCAATTTATTGAGTGAAACACTTTAAACAACACAAGGATGGGAAAGCAAAGTTATTACATAACTTTAAATATAGGTTTGGGTATTGATGAAAATTCTAGAGAAATTTCTAAAATTTTATTAAATGCATATAAAAATTCAGGTCAAAAAAATTTTAGACCAAATATAGTTTTTAAAATTAAAAATGGAATTAATTTTAAACCAACGGATATTAATTACGATTTATTATTAAAAAGTATAGAGGTATCTAATAGTAAAATGATACCTACTTATTTATTTTGTGATTCATCTTTAGATAGAAATATTGATCCAAAAAAATTATCTATCGTTGGCTGCAGAAGTAGAATTGCAGAAAATATATTTTCAACCAACAAAACTGCAGTAGGTAGAGGTAATATCGCAAATATATCAATAAATTTGGTAAAAATTTCTTTATGGTTATTAAATAATAATAAATTAAACATAAATAATTTCTTAAAGGTGCTAGACTATATTATGAATATAACTAAGGATATTTTAATTCATAGATACAATAAAACATGTTTAATTAGTGATGATCAAAAGTACACATTTAAGGAATTATGGTTTGATTCAAGACTCTCATTTAGTCAATTATTCAAACATGGTACATTATCAATAGGTTTTATAGGATTAAGTGAAGCTGTTGAATTATTAACTAATTCTAAATATTGAAAAAATAAGGAATCATATAAAATAGCATTAACTATCATAAGATTTTTTAGGAAAAATTGTGATATTTATACTAAGGAAAATAATTTAAATTTTTCTGTTATTGCACCGAGCGGGGAATTAATTAGTTCAAGATTTTTAGATATTGATAAAAGAGAATTTTACAATGAAAAATATAGCGATTTCTTTTCAAAAAATTATTATACAAATTCCTTCCATATTGATGTAGATTCTGGAATTTCTGCACGTGAAAAAATATATTTAGAAGGAAAATTTCACAAATATTGTAACGGAGGTTCAATAACATATGTTGAATTGAAAGAAGCACCACAAGTAAACATTGAAGGTATTTATGAATTAATAGAAATAGCTTATAAATCTGACATAAGATATCTAGGATTTAATTTTCCTTTAGATATTTGTGGCGATTGTGATTATATGTCTATATTTAATAATAATTGTGATAAATGTAATTCTTCAAATATAAAAAGAATAAGAAGAGTTTCAGGGTATTTAGAAATACAAGATTTTTTCACTAAGGGAAAATATTATGAATCTAAAAAAAGAAAATCAAATTAAGCATATAGCTATTGAAGGGTTTGATGGTGTAGGAAAAACAACTTTGTGCAATTTGTTATCAAAGGATTTAAACTTAAGATTTATTGAAAAACCATTTAAAAATTTTTTTAATAGTAATCAAGAGGAAAAATATATTGAATTAAGAAATAACTTTAATAACATAAATAATGAATTAAGTATTTGATTTTATAACATTAGTTATGCGTCTGTATATTCTCATAAAGAAAATATAAATAAAAATATAATAACAGATAGATTTTATGCATCAAATTATGCTTGATCAAAAATTACAAAAAATTTTAATGGAATCAAAAATTTTAAAGAAGCAATTAAAAAATTTGGAAATCCAGATTTAACTATAATTTTATATGCATCTAATGATGTCATACTTAAAAGATTAAATGAAAGAGATAAAAATGATTCTGATAAGCAAAAGATTATGAGTGCATCACTTTTTTATGAAGAAGTAAAAAAATTTTTAAAGAAAACAAAACAAAAATATATGCTTATAGATACAGACAATAAATCTGAAATTGATATTAAGAATGAAGTAGAAAATATATGCAAGAAAATATTAAAAATTTAAATATTATATCTATAGCAAAAGATTTAAAATATATATCTTTATATAATAAATTGTATTTTTTTGAATATGAAAATAAAAATATTTTTTATAAAAAAATAAATAATTATGATTTGCAAATTGATTTGAATTGTAAAAATGATTTTTTAATTATAAATGATAAAAAAATATTAGAATTAAATTCTCATGATTCATTTGTTTTATTAGAATTGATAATACATTTTTTAGAAAATGATATATCTTTTGAGTCAATAAAATTTGATGTAAAATCAAATATTTTTAGTGTTGAATTAAAAAATAAAATACATAAAATATTTTTTAAAAATTGAGATGAATATGATAAATTAGATAATAATAAAAATATTTATTCATCAAGACTATGATCTGGAATAATTGAAAGAAAATTTTTATTATCAAATGAAATTAATATTTTTTTTGAAAGCTACAATAATAATTTTTGTTATGAAGATGAAAATCTTTGTATTAAAAATGGAGAATTAATTAAATTAAATAAGAATAATATTGAAAGTTTATATATTCCAGAAGGAACAACAATAATAAAATCTGGATTATTTTCAGAAAATCAAAATATTAAGGAAATAATACTTCCAAAAACATTAATATCATTAGGTGGAGACACTTTTTATAATGCAAAAAATCTTGAAAAACTCTGTATACCAGAAAATACAAAAATTATTGGAGATAATCCTTTTGCCGGATGTGAAAAATTACTTTTGGAAAATAAGTCAAAATATTTTAATTATGTAAATGATGTACTATATAATAGTGATTTCACAGAAGTAATTCATTGCAATATAAATTCAAAAGAAACAAAAATAGAAATAAATGAAAATGTAATAGTCATAAATAAACATTCATTTTATATGTGTAAAAATTTATCTAAATTAGTTTTACCAAAAAATTTACTTAAAATGACTAATAATCCTTTTTCAGGATGTTTTAATTTAGAAATAAAAAGTAATTCTAAATACTTTTATATAGATAAAAAATACATCATATATAATTTCTTTAAAGATCAAATAATATCGTTTATATCTAACGATAAAATTAGAGATGTAAAATTATTAGATTCCACAAGAATAATCTCTAGAAATTCCTTTTGAAATTGTAAATTAATTAATAATTTATATATTGGTAAGAATATCGAACAAATAGGATATAATCCATTTGTTTCTTGTGAAAACATTAATTTTATCGTTGATAAAAGGAATAAATACTATTGTGATGAGGATGGAATCTTATATAATAAGGAAAAATCTAAATTAATTGCTTATCCAAAATTAAAAGCAGTAGGAAATATTGATATAATAGATTCTGTAATTGAATTAGAAAGAGGTGCCTTCTCAGGATGTTGAGAATTAAATTTAATAAATTTAAAAAATGTATCAATTATAAATAACAAATGCTTTTCAAATTGTACTAGTCTAAAAGAAATATATCTGTCTGATTTTGTGTCGTTAGTAGGAGATAGTGCGTTTTCTTATTGTAAAAATTTAAAGAATGTTAGTTATTATCAAGGTAATGAATCTAAATATAGCTTTAATGCTTTCAATAATTCAAACAATGTAAATAAAAATATTAGAACAAAAAGAGAAAATTATTTAATAAATTCTGAAAATCTATATACACTAAAATCTATGATAAATTCATACAAAGATGAAATAGATCTAATATTAATAGATCCACCATATAATTCAAAAGTAGAATATATTGAATATAATGATGATTATGGTTTAGAGTATTTTAATTTTATAAATGAGAGAGTATCATTATCAAAAAAATTATTATCAGAAAAAGGTTGATTAGTAATAACCATTGATGAGGATAATAAGGATACAATAATCAAATCTTGTAATGATATTTTTGGAAGGAAAAATGTTTTTGTAAAAAAATGAGAAAAACTTCATCAATTTTTTGATAAAAATAGAGTAAAAAAAATAAAAAATAAAAAAGATGTATTGTATGAATATATAATTTTTGCAAGAAAATCATCAAATTCTATTGAAAACAAAATATGTCAACCTTATATTGAAAATGGTTTTTTAAAGGAAAAATTATCAAATCTACCAGAAATATTTTCGTGTTTTGGAACAAATTCATCAGCAAAGGACGAAATTTATAATGACTTTAAAAATAGAGATTTTTTTTCAACACCAAAACCTATTAAATTATTTAAAGAAATAATAAGAGGAACAACAAATTCAAATTCAATTATATTAGATTATTTCGCTGGATCAGGTACAACCGGGATAGCTTGTATGGAATTAAATCATGAATTAAATGAAAATAGAAAGTTTATTTTAATCAACAATTCTGAAAATAATATTTGCGAACTGATAACAAAAGAAAGATTGTTAAAGCATTGTAAAAATAGAAATGATTCATTTGTGTTTATTTAGAATGTAGTTCCAAATGGGCAACAAAATATTATAATGCATAAATAATTTATAAATTTTTAATAAATAAAATTATAAATATCATTTAAAACTTTAATAAGTGTTTCTTAAAAGAATAATAAAACCAAGACAATTATTAGCCTTGGTTTTATCTATATTTTATTCTTAACTATGCCTTTAATTCTAGTCATAGACTCTAAAGCTCATTTAATTCCTTGAACTCCAAATCCAGAATCTTTTATTCCACTAAATGGGAATATGTCTGGACCTCTTGAAGATGATTTGTTTATATTTATAGTTCCTGAATTTAACTTTTTAGCAATTTCTCAAGCTTTATCTTCATCATTACTAAATATTGATCCTTGTAATCCAAATTTAGAATTATTAAAGTATTTAATAACTCAATCAATTTCTTTATATCTAACAATAGGAATAATTGGAGCAAATTGTTCTTCATCGAAAATTAACATAGAATGTTTTACTTTGTCTATTAGTGTTGGAAATAATATATTTTCATCACTAATATTACCACATACTACTTTAGCACCTTTTTTAACTGCATCATCTATTAGTGATTTTGCTCATTTTAATGATGATTGGCTTATTAAAGGTGTGATATCAACATCGTCAAAAGGACTACCTATTTTTAATCCTTTTATAAGTTCTTTAAGTTGATTAATTAGTTTGTCAGCAATCTTTTCGTGAACATATACTAATTTAATTGCTGTACATCTTTGTCCAGAATAATCTAAAGCACCTTTTAATATTTCTTTAGCTACTTCTTTTATATCAACATCTTCTAAAACAATCCCAGCATCTTTTCCACCTAGTTCTAAAACTAAAGGAATCATAGATTTTTTAGAAGCTATTTTTTTACCTACATCTACTCCACCTGTAAATGAAATCATATTCACATTATTATTTTCAATAATGTAATCCCCTATTTCACTACCTTTTCCAGTAACCACATTTAAAACACTATGTGGTAGTTTAGTTTTAAAAAAACATTTACCTATAAGAGTCCCTACAATAGAACCTTGAGTAGCAGGTTTAAATACAACAGTATTACCAACTAATAAAGCAGGTATAATTTTAGCTAATGATAAGTTTAAAGGATAGTTAAAAGGAGATATTGCTAGAACAACTCCTAATGGTTCTCTAAAGAAATATCCTTCTTTTCCCTTAATTCCATGAATATTTTCTTTTACTATATCAGGATTTATAAATTCTTTTTTATAGCATTCTATTGTTTGATCAATATATTCTATTGTTCTATCAAATTCTGAATAACAAGCTTTTATTGGTTTTGCAATTTCTAAAGCCATGATTCTAGCAATTAAATCTCTATTTGATATAAATTCTTTTTTAAATTTATTGATATATTCTATTCTTTCTTGTGGTGATAATTCTTTTCAAGAGTAAAATGCTTTTTTTGCATAATCATATACTGAATCTATATCTTTTTTAGTAAGAGCAGGAACAGAACCTATTTCTATATTATTAAATGGTGACTTAATTATTATTTTATTTTCACCATAAACCATTTTTCCTTTTATAAGAGTGTTATAATCATTCATAAAAAACCTTTCACTTTTATTTTATACCAAAAAGCATTTATATAAATTACAATAATTTTTATTTGATAATATTAATATATGATTTTAAATAACTATATATTAAATAGTTCTACAAATTTAGGACTAAATATTCAGCAAATTTTAAATTCAATATTAATATTGTTACTATTATCTTTAATAGTAATATTTTTATTTGGAATATTGTATTTCTTATTTTACTTAAGTTTTAATAAAATAAAAGAAATATTTAAAACAAATTATTTTATTGATAAATCAATTATGTCATTATTTGGAATAATTATAGGATTTTTAATTCCCATAGTATTTGATTTATCCAATATATATTTAGTTAATAATAATATGTCTAATTACACATTTTTTATAGATAATAAAATGATTTTAATAATTGAATTAACTATAATATTTATTTTTTCAATATATATGTCATTTTTTATATCATTGTCGTCATCTATTACTTTATTTATCATAAATTTTATAAGTATAGATTTTACAGATTTGTCATATTTAAATTATCTTATTTATTTGATCATAATGATAGTAGTTAGTGTGATAATAATTTTCTTTTATAGATTTTTTGTTAATGAAATGACATTAAGAAAAATTATTTATTGTATGATGATATTATATGTAATATATTTTTT
>CASEQO010000118.1 GCA_949290035.1 uncultured Mycoplasmataceae bacterium | reverse complement strand
TTGAAAATCAATCATCGGTCCATTTTTTGCTTTTGGTTTTCCAATTATATTTATAGCTATTCTTGGAATGATGTTAGGATATTATTCAATGTTTGGAGGGATGCTTGCTATATCTGCAATGGCAGTTTCTTTAACATCAATGCCACAAGCTATATATGAATTCAAAAGATCAAGCTTATTAAAAAGAATAGGAGTAACTCCTATTAAACCATATATGTTTATAATTGCAGCTATTTGTTATTATATAGTTGTTATGATTATAGGGACATTTTTTTCAATAATTATTGGTATAGCTATATTTAGTGGAAATATGAATAATGGAAAAGAAATCATGTCTTCTGTTATGTGAATAGATGGTAAAAATTACCCTTTATATTCTGTTTCTTTAGGAATAATGCTATCAAATGTTAATTGAGGTGGATTTATTTGAGGAATGCTTTTGAATATATTAGTTGGTGCATCATTAGGAATGCTTCTTGTATCAATTTGTAAATCTACAATGTTAATACAAGGTATTGGTATACCTATATTAATATTAAGTCAATTTTTAACTGCTCAAGTATTACCAGTGGATATGGTTAGAAAAGTAGACGCTTTATGATACTTAGGATACATTTCTCCATTTAAAAGTACTACATCACTATTGATTCAATCGTGAAATGGTTGTGTAGATGATCCTGCACAATGAACTATTTCAATAGTAAAAGAAAAAGAAGTTATTCAACAAACTATGTCTGGATCATTTAATGTATTTGATATGGATGCAAATTATCAAGTTGTAGATAGCAAAAGCTCAAAAATGATAGATGTATTTTCTAAACCAGAAAGAATATTAAATATGATATTACCTTTTGCATGAATTGGTTTATTCTTTGGACTAAGTGTAAAATTCTTTAAATGATCTAATAGATAATATGGAGATATATATAAATATGAAATTAAATATTTTCAAAAATAATAAAAATAGTTCAATTAATATTGAAAACATAATAGATAAAGATATAAAGAATTTTACAGAACAATCAAATGGAATTGTTAGCAAAACTAATAATTCATTAAAAACTATTATAGAAGATAAATCATATAAAGGTAATAAATTAATAGAAGTAAAAGATTTAAGAAAAAGTTTTGGAGATAAGGTTGTTTTAGATGGAATAGATATAGATTTATATGAAAATCAAAATGTAGCTATTCTTGGAGGCAATGGAGCAGGTAAAACAACTTTAGTAGAAATTGTAGTAGGTTTAAATAAACCAACTAGTGGAGAGATAAAATATAATTATAAATACGAAAGAAATTATTTAGAAAAAATTGGTATCCAATTTCAAGATTCTAGTTATCCTCCAGGATTATCAGTTAAAAACATAATTGATTTTATTATAGAAATGTATAATTGTGATATTCCAAAAGATGATTTTAAAGGTTTATTAAAAATATTTGGAATAGATCAATTTTATAATAAAAGAGCTTCAGTTTTATCTGGTGGGCAATCACAAAGATTAAATGCATTAATTGCTATAATTCAAAAACCAAAAATTCTTTTTTTAGATGAACTATCTACAGGATTAGATATATCAATTCGAACAAGAATTAGAGAATTTATAAAAGATTATGCAAAAAATAACAATATGAGTATTGTGTTAGTTTCTCACGATATGGGAGAAATAGATTATTTAACAGATAGAATAATCTTTTTAAAAAATGGAAAAAAAGTTGTTGATTGTCCAAAAGAAAAAATTATTAAAGAATTTAAAACATTAGAAAATTTTGTAACTAAATATATTCATAAATAAATAATGTAGTTACATTATTTATTTTTATTTAGTGCATATTTGACATTGAAAAAATATATATTACAATAATATTAATTAAATATATGAAAAGGAATAAAAGTGAGTAATAATAATTTTAATTCACCATTTGGAAATAATGGAAATCAATCAGGATATAAACCTTTTTCAAGTTCTAATTCTAGACAATCAAATGGTTTTAATCAAACTCCAGCACCTATGTCAAGACAAAATAATAATTCGTTTGGTAATAATAACCAAGGTTTTGGAAATAATTCATCATTTGGTAATCAATCAAGTTTTATAGGTCAATCAAATAATCAAAATCCATTTGCTTCAAATAATAGAGGTTCATCATTTGGTGGAAGTAATTACAATAATAATTCTTCTTTTGGAAATATGAATAATAACCAAAATCCATTTGCATCAAATAATAGAAATTCATCATTTGGAAATTCTAGTTTTTCAAATCAAAGATCTAGTGGTTTTGGAAGTCAATATAATATGAATTCATCATTTGGTCAATCTAATCAAAGAGGGTATAGCTTAATGAATTCTCCATTTTCTACTAGACCTGATTCAATGAATAGACCAATAAGTGTTTATGGAAAATCAACAGGATTTTATTTTCCAAGAGAAAATGATACAGTAACTTTTAATGAACAAAATTCACAAATTTTAACTCCTCCAGAACACTTAGAACAAAATAATTATCAAGAACAATATGAAGAACAACAACAAGATTATTCTTCATATGATGATAATACATATCAAGACAACCAATATGAAGAACAATCATATGATCAAAATTATGGTGATTACCAAGATCAATACCAAAATCAATATAATGAAGATCAAAACGCTTATAATGATGAAGTTCAAGATCCAAATCAATTTACAGCAGATAATGCTGGGGGTAATTTAATTTCTAGAATGGCTAGAGATTTAAAAGAATTAGAAATGCAATCTAATGCAAATATACCAAGAGGTGTTATTTTAGCAACAAGAGAAGGAGACATAATTGGACAAGGGTATAATTATGTTGACGAAAATAATGATGAATATGAAGGTGAAGAATACGCTATAATTGGTGATTTAGCTGAAGGTGGTGCAGCAAATTGTGTAATTTATGCTACAAGTGCACCTAACAAAAAAGTTCATGATTTAATTTTAGCTAGTGGTGTAAAAGAAGTATTAATAATTGCTAGTGATTCAAAAGAAAGAAAACAATTATCAAAAGATAAAGATTATAAAAAATCTGAAAAAGCATTAACTAAAAAAGGTATAAATGTAGAAATAATTGTTGATGGTGAATAAAATAGTCTTTTTAGACTATTTTTTTATTGCTATTAAATTTATTTTTATATAATAATTTAAATAAAAGGATTTTTTAAGATGAAAAATATAAAAATTAAATTATTAGATAATGATGCTATAGGTATGAAAACACCAGCAATAGAAGGTGATGCTGGTTATGATATATTTTCTAATGAAGATTTAATCATTAAAGCAAAATCAGCAGCGTGTGTAAAAACAGGTTTTTGTATGGAAATGCCTAAAGGTTATTGATTTGAAATAATGCCTAAATCAGGTATAGCTACAAAAAACCATGTATCTGTACATAATGGAGTAATTGATAATGGTTATAGAGGTGAAGTTGTTATATTAATGTATAACCATTCAAATAAAGATTATAGTATAAAGAAAGGTGAGAAAATAGCCCAAGGTGTTTTAAGAAAATTAGAAGTTTTAAATTTAGTTAAAGTTAATGAATTATCTAATTCTGAAAGAGGAACAAAAGGATTTGGTTCTACTGGAAAGAGGTAGTTATAGCTTCTATTAGATTTAATATAAATAATACATATAGTGATTTAGATATATATTATAAATATTTAAAAAAGATATGTAAAAAAGTATCAAAATATTTGAATATTAAAAATAAATATATATTTGAATTATCTATAGTTGATAATAAAGAAATTCACAAAATAAATAAAGAATATAGAAAAATAGACAAACCAACTGATGTTATATCTTTTGCATTTTTAGATAATAATGAAATAAAAAATGAGTTAATAGGTGAAATTTTCATAAGTCATGAAAAAATTTATGAACAAGCAAAAGAATATAATCATTCTATAAAAAGAGAATATTTATTTTTATTTTTACATGGATTATTACACTTATTGGGTTATGATCATAAAACAATTGAAGAAGAAAAAATAATGTTTGGAATTCAAGATAAGATATTAAGTGAACTTAAAATAACTAAATAATTTTTTAAAAGGAGATATTTATATATGGTTGAAAAGCAAAAGAAATTTGCATTTTTAAAAAAATTTTTATATGCATTTAGAGGTTTTTTTATTGCTTTAAAAGAAGAAAGATCTCTATGAGTTCATTTAATTGTTACGTTATTAGTGATAATAATTTCAGTTATTTTAAGAAAGCAATTGGATTATACAGAAATAGCAATTATTGTTGTTATAATTTGTGTGGTTATAGGTGTTGAATTGTTAAATACTGCAATTGAAAATTTATGTGATTTTGTCTCCTTTAAATTTAATAGTAAAGCAAAAAAAATTAAAGATATATCTGCTGCAGCTACATTAATAGTTGCAATTGGTGGTATTGCTGTTGGGTTGTTAATTTTTATTCCAAATATTATTGAATTTTTTGAAATGATAAGTGAAGGAAGTTAATGAAAATTTTTAAAGTATCAATTATAGGAAAACCTAATGTAGGAAAATCTACTTTAACAAATTTAATATTAAAGAAAAATATTTCTATTGTTAGTCATAAACCACAAACAACAAGAAACATAATAAAAGGTTTGTATCAAGAAGAAGATTTTCAACTTCTTATTTTAGACACTCCTGGGTATCATGATCCAAAAAATAAATTAGACTTATATTTAAATTCTCAAGTAAGAAAATCATTAAAAGAAGTTGATGGGTATTTATTTTTAATAGATGCTAGAAGAAGTATTGATGATGAAGATATAGAATTATTCAATAAAATAAATACATTTTCAAAAAAACAAATAATATATGTAATTAATAAAATAGATTTAGTAGATGAAAATACATTAGTAGATATTGAACAAAAATTAAAGTCAAATTTTTATGCAAATGAAATTCTTAGAATAAGTGCTTTCAATGATATTAATATAAATATTCTTATTGAAAAATTAAAATCATATTCTCATGATTTTGAACATGCTTTAATTGAAGAAGAATTTGAACAAGATGATAAATTTTTAATATCTGAATTAATTAGAGAGCAAGCATTACATAAATATAGACAAGAAGTTCCTCATAGCATTGCTATTAATATAAATATTTTTAAATATGATAAAGATAAGAATTTATTAAAAATAGAAGCAGATATCATAGTTGAAAAGGATTCTCAAAAACCAATTATAATTGGAAAAAATGGAAAAGATATTAAAGATTTAGGTATTAAATCTAGACAAAAAATAGAAGAAGTTTTTGATTGTAAAATTTATTTAGAATTAAATGTAAAAGTAAGAAACAAATGAAGAAACGATAATAATTTAATAATGAATTTAGGATATAAAAAATAATGAGTGAATCAATTGAAAAATGTTTTCTTATTGATATAAAAGATTATGATATTTTTGATCATATAATAACAATTTTAAATAATAGAAATGAACTTATTTCATTGTATTCTAAAGGCACTAAAAAAATATTATCTAAAAATTATAGAAATTTTATTTACGGATCAATATTAGAAATTGAGTATTTTAAAGCAAGAAAAAAAGATAGTTTATCAAAATTAAAAAAAATTAAGTTAATTTCAAAATTACTTGATAATGTTTTACAACAACAATTTCCTTTTATTGTTTTAAATTGGTATATTTCAAAAAAAAATTTGAAATATTTTAATTTTAGAAAATATGAAAAAATTATTTCTACTTTAAATAATTATGATGAAGAAACATCATTAATATATATACTACATACAATAATTATTGATTCTGGAAATGCTATAGAGATCAATAAATGTTCGATATGTTCAAATAAAAAAATAAAGACAACTTCAGTAACATGAAAAGGATATTTATGCAATGAATGTAGTATTAAAAAAAATGAATACATTCATAGCACAGAATTTAATAAAATATTTATACATTTACATAATGATGACTTAGATACGATTAAAAATTTTAATGAAAAAAAAGAATTAATTAATTTCCTTAAATCATATATATATCATAATTGTGGTATAAATATTTATGATATATTGGAGCTAAAATAATGAGAAGAATATTAGGATGTATTATTAGAGCAAATAATGCTTTTGATTTAATAAAAGATAAAGATAGAATTTGCATAGGAGTATCAGGTGGAAAGGATTCTATGCTTCTATTAGAAGCATTATCTATTTATAAAAAAGTATTAAAGAAAGAAAAAAATATTGATTTTGATATCGTAGGAGTTCATTTAAAAATTAATTTATGTGCAATTGATTATGAACCAATGAAGCAATATTGAAAAAATAAAGGCATAGAATTTTATGTAGCTGATACTCATATGGGAGAGATATTAAAAGAAAATATAAAGAAAGGTAAAATTCAGTGCTCTTTATGTTCTAAAATGAAAAAAGCTATTTTAATAGATAATGCAAAAAAATATAATTGTAATAAAGTAGCAATGGGTCATCATGCAGATGATGCAATAGAAACGTTTTTTATGAATATGATAAATGAAGGCAGAATTGCTACATTTAAACCTAAGATGTATTTAGATAGATCAAAAATTACATTTATAAGACCTTTAATTTTAGCTAGGGAAAAAGATATTAGAAAAGTAGCAAATAAATTAGAAATACCAGTAATACCTTGTGGATGTCCAATGGAAGGATTTACACAAAGAGATACAATGAAATTATTTTTAAAAAAATATTTCTATGATAATGAAAAATGAAATATCGCTTATAAAAATTTCTTAGTAGCTTTATGTAACTTTAAAGAATGTGATTTATGATTTATAGATAAAGATAAAAAAATAATGAATTTAGAGTTTGAAAAATAAAAATTATGTATATATAAGATTTTTTAAATAGTCCCTTTTTTTAGTTTGAAAAAGAGTTTTTATAATGTAAAATAATTAGGTCTTGAATTTTCTAATATTTAAGACAATTACTAATTTAATAATTAGTAGAAAGTTCTTTGAAAACTAAATAGAATCCGTCAATTTTTGAGAGTTTGATCCTGGCTCAGGATTAACGCTAGCGGGATGCCTAATACATGC
>CASEQO010000117.1 GCA_949290035.1 uncultured Mycoplasmataceae bacterium | reverse complement strand
ATAGGAATTATAATGTTTCTTAAAATATATAAGCTGAAATTACTTGAAGTAATAAAAATGACTCCTATTATTATTACTTTTATAATTTCGTTATTAATCACATGAGGATCATTAATAGCTACATATTTTATAAGCAATAATAATTTTTATCAATTATCATATGCATTTATCTTAATTACTTTTGTAGTTGACTTTATTTTAATTTTTATAATGTCTTTTTACTGTGTGCTTGAAGACTATTTTAATTATTATGACATAAATTTAGTTTCCAAATCTTTTGATAAGAAAATTATTGTATTATCCAAAATGATTGTTTTACTAACGATCGGATTCATAAAATCTATATTAGATATGATTTTTACTATTGTGATAATTATTATTTTATCTAACAACATAAATATATTAATATCATACTTTTTATTAACTTTTGTTGGTCAAATGGTATTTTTTATTACAATTATTCCTATATTTATATTAGTTTCATTATCAAAAAAAGTTATGACATTTTTAATAACATGTTTAGGGATAATGTTATTTGTTTTTGGTTTATCAATTGTTGGTAGAGCTACAACAGCAATAACTAGTAAAAATAATAATATTGATTTTAATTCATCAAATTTAATTAACTATTCTTTGATGTATGATACAAACAATAATACATCAAGAATTGTAATTAGTGAAAATGTAGAGATTAACCCTACAACTAATTTAAATGCAGATCCAAAAAATTCAATTTCAAATGTAAGTATAATAAACGGATTTATTCCTACAAATATATTTTTTTCATTAAGTGAGTGAATGTTTTCAGATACAGCTAAGTATTATGAGGATGAAAGTATTGCTTTAAAATATTCAAAAAATAATTATAATTATGCATTATCAAGATTTGAGTTCAAAGATTATAAATTAATGCGTTCTTATGAAGATGAAAAATATAATTTATTTTTTATAAACCCAAGACATAAAAATTTATTTAAATATAATTCAATTGAATTAGAAGATTTTATTATTCAATCAATGAAAAATATTTCAAATATTGATTGGGCAAATGAAAATGATGTCGCATTATCAAGAATATATACTATTATTGCAACAAGTGATAAAACGTCTAACTGAAAGGATTTTAATTCGACAGATTTAGAGATTATAAAATCCATTTTAGGTTTAAATGATGTTTGCCCTGAAATGCTATATATTTTACTTTATAATGATGAATTATTATCAAGAGTGCCAAATATTTTATATTCTATTCAAGAGAATTTTTCTAATAAAGCAGCTAAAGTTTTTTGTTCATTATTTTTTGATAGTTATAGTACTTTTAGTTATAATCTTCCACAACATGGAATACAAGATTTTGGATTATCTAATGAAAATTTTTACCCAAAAAGATCAGAGACGCTATCAAACATTAAAATAAATTCACAATTAAATGCATCAGAATATATATCAAATAATATTCCAAATCCTTTTGAGTATAATGAAAACTTGCCTCCTTCAGATACACTAATAAATTTCTTTAAATCAGGTTTTGTGACAGGGTTTGGAGATGATGGCAGTGCAATGTTTCTTTTAGATGAAGCAGATATAAATACTGGTGATTCATATGTGAAGTTTACTAAATTTAATGAATTGACTTCTAATTGAAATGACACAATAATAGGAAATTTTCCAAGTACTATAAATCAAGATTTATGAAATGAATTTATTGATAGATTTAAAAACAAACCAATTTCATATTTAAGAAAATTCTATGATACTATTCAGCAAACTATCGGAAGCAACACTAAATTATATTGACAAAAAGAATTATCAAACAATTCAATAAAATGAAATACTCAAAGTATGTGAGCAAACTACATTAATATAAATGAGTTTTCATATTCGTGTTTATTAAAATCTAACCCTTATACTGATTCATATTTAGTATTTTCATTATTAAATTTAATTTTTATTCCATTCTTATACTATCTATCAATATATTTATATTACAAAATGGAATTAGATATAAATAACAATTAGGATCATTATGAAAAGTAATATGGCAAATAGAAGAAATGGAAATAATATCTCAAATATTGCTTCAACTAGAAGAATAGAAAATAGTTCTATTAGACAAATAAAAGGTGAAAGATCATCAAGTAGTTTTAATAATAGAAATAATAGAGATCAATCAAATAAAAATGTAGTTATTGAAAACTCAGGTGAATATCTAAATAGGTTGGAAGAACAAAAAAGCAACACTTTAAATAGCAAAGACATTAACTATCAAAAAAATATTCATAGATCTATGAATATGGAAAAAAATGATAAAAATAAAGGAAGAATAAAAGAAGCGTCTTATTACGAAAAATCAAAGATAAGTAAGCTTCCTCCACAAAGTATTATTAATTGTGATCAAATTACATTTCAATATAAAAATTCTAAAAAGATAAATTTAAATAGATTATCTATGAATATAAATGAAGGTGAGTTTCATGGATTAATAGGGAATAATGGTGCTGGTAAATCAACTATTATCAAAATAATATGTGGAATAAATCAAAAATATGATGGATACTTATTTATTGATAAAGATAATCCAAAAAGAAATCTAAATCTTAGAAAAGGATTAACTTATATTCCAGATAAACCAATATTTCCTAAATTTATCTCATGTACAAAATACTTATATAATTCAGCTATTTTAGTAAGAGAAGATAAATTAAATATAAAAAATGAAATAGAAGTTTGATCTAAACGTTTAGAAATTTCAGAAATTATGAGTAAAAATCCAAATAAATTATCTGCAGGACAGATGAAAAAAATATTAATATTAAAAGCTATTCTTGAAAGATCTAGAATTTTGATTTTAGATGAACCTGCAGCTAACTTAGATATTGAGTCAAGAAATAAATTATTTGAAATATTAAGATATTTAAATAAAGAAATTAAAATTACAATTTTAATTTCTTCACATATTTTAGAAGAAATTAAATACTATCTTAATAGTTGTTCCATTATAAAAGAAGGTGTTTGCACTTATTCTGGACCCGCTAATCAATTAAACTTATTATCTTTATATAGTAAATATAAATAATTAATTCTTTATAGAGAATTAATTAT
>CASEQO010000116.1 GCA_949290035.1 uncultured Mycoplasmataceae bacterium | reverse complement strand
TTTAATAATATGCTCATTAATTTTATTTATAACTTCTTGACTATTTATATCATTTTGTAAAATATGAATTGCGATTTCTAAATATTCTTTTTTATTAAAAAGTAAGACAATAAATTCATAAATAGGCAAATATTTTATTTTAGCCAATAAGTTAATTTTATTTTCCCCACCATCATTATTTAATAAATAAATATTCATGGATTTATAAACTATTTCATAAACATAATCATTTTCAATAAATAGATTTTTTCTTTCATGATAAAATTTTAACTTTTGAAGTATTCTATCTATATTTTTATAATCTAAAAAATCAATAAATTTACTATCCTGTTCTGATTTTTTATTAAAATTAATGTTTTTAAAAAAATCTTCTTTATACAAATACTTTTTAAAAGATAAAAATGCTAATTCTTGCATTTCATATTTTATTAGTCATTCAAAATAATTAAATAAATTTTTTTCATTTGAATTTAAAATAATTTGAGTATCATTTATTTCATATAAAATTGTTTTTAAAAATTTATGAAACACTATTTCTTTATGCTCTTCTATTTCAGTTAAAGCAACATCATCACTTTTTATATTATTATAAAATTGTTGTTCTAAAAAATCATTATAATTGTCATTTGATATTTTACATTTTAATTTATTTGTATCATTGTAATCTAAAATATCTTCTCTTTTATTAATGAATATCTCATTATCTTCATCCACTAACGTTGTTAATGATTTATGTATAAGAAAATTTTTTATTTTTTCTTTTTCATCTAAACCAAGAAATTTATTTTGATTAAATTTGTTTTCTATTTCTTTATGTATTTCAATATCATGACAAAAAATGTTTTTATCAATATTTACATTTATTGTTATGATCTTTGAATTATTCATTTTCTTTAAAATATTTATAAAAAAGTCGTTTCATTTTTCTTTTAAATTAAAAGTGTTATTAAATAATTGAAAAAATAGTTCCGCTTTATTTTTATTTGAAATTATAAAAGCAATTATTATAGCTTCAATTTCATTTAACATAACAAAAGATTTATATTTAAAATTAGTTTTTTCAAACGAAACGTAAGGATAATATATATCTATATTTATACTTTTACTCATCATTTCCTCCAATTTCAATATATGAATCATTCGAATCTGATAATATATTAAAGTATTTTTTAAATAAGGTAATATCAGTTATTTCTTTCAAATAATTAAATTGCCCTATTATTATTAATTTTTGTTTTGCTCTTGATAATGCAACATTTATTCTCTCTTTTTCTGTTAAAAAAGATATATTTCTTTTCCCTATATTAGATTCAACTTTTTTTGATACTACTTTAGTACTTCCCCTTATAAAATCTACAATGATAATTTCTTCTTCTCTACCCTGAAAGTTGTCGATAGTATCAACTTTTATATATGTTTTAAAATTTTTTAAATTATCATTTAAATTTATATATTTTCTAACTACATCTTTTTGTTGTTTTGTTAATGTAACAATACCAATTCTCTTATTTTTATTAATAAATTTCTCTTTGTTGTTGTCAATTAATTTTTCTATTATTTGCATAGTTATATAAGCAGATCATTGATTATATGAATAATCGTATAAAATATCAATTTTTTTATTTTTAAAATCAAAACTATCTGATTTTTGATCAAATCCATTATCGTCAATTGATAAATTAAAGTTATGGTCAATTTTAAATCCATTGCTTGGACTTTTTAAATTAATTAAACATACATCATTGTTTAGATTATGATTTTTTAATTTTAGGTCATATTTCTTTGGAGATGTTGCATCTTTTGGTGTTATCAGTTTTTCGCCTTCTGGATATATAATATTAATTATTTCTAATATACCCTTCCCAAAACGATGTGAACAATTTAAAAATTGATAAGGTAATGAATCAATGTTATGATCTTTAATCATTTTTACTAATTCAGCAAAAAATGATTTTTTAAAAAGATTAGCAATGTTGTTTTTAATAGATTTTTTTATTTGTTCGTCATCTCCATTAGTTTGTAATTCTGACGAACTAATTTCATTGTTGTTTTTATCACCACCAAAGCTAAATCCACTATCGATTAATTCATTTATAATAAAATCATCTGACAGGTTTGATTGAGGAGGAAGCTGGAGATAATCTCCTGCAAATATTGTTTTCTTAGAAAGTATAGCTTTTGACAATATTTCAGGCATCGAACATTTTGAAATTTCATCTATTATCAAATAATCAATAGGATATTCACTAAATATAGAAATTTTTTTATCTTTTATGGATATCTCATTTTTTGATGTTGTTGTTAAACCAATAACATTTATTAATTTGTTTGTAGTTACATAATCTAAAAATTCATCTTCATAATTATCATTAGCATCAGAATACTTTTCTTTAATAGCTTTTATGAACTTTGTTAAATTTGATTTATTATCATTGTTTTGATTTAAATTATTTATTTGTTCTTTAATCAGACTTAAATAATCTTTATTAAAATCTATTTTATCTAAATCTATTTTTAAAGAATCTATATTTGAAAATATTAATTCAATTATTTTTAAAAATTCTTTTTCATTTTCATTTATATCTTTTTCTTTATTTTCACAATGTCTCTCGATACCTTTAGTGAGTGATTCTTCGTAACCGATTGGATCAATTAATTCATCTTTATTATCATTTTTATAGAAATGCTTTTTATTATTTTCAAAATCAAAAAAAACAAACTTTACAATCGGACTTGATAAAAATTCTAAAAATTTATTTGGTGTATTGTTACCAAATTTATCAAAATAATTTTTAATTTTAATTAGTAAATTATCATTATTACATTCAAAAATATTGTTTGTCATTCTATCTTTAAAATTTTTAAATAAATTTACTTCAGAATATTTCTCTTCTATTTC
>CASEQO010000115.1 GCA_949290035.1 uncultured Mycoplasmataceae bacterium | reverse complement strand
TTTAATGTGAATAATAAAATTAAAAATTTAATTAATAAAATATCTATTAATTTAAGAGAAAGAGATGAAGCAATTGCTTTATCAGTTCTTGCGTTGTTATCAGGAGAATCAATATTTTTATTAGGTCCTCCAGGTGTAGGTAAGTCATTAGTTTCTAGAAAAATTAAAGATATTATTTCTAATGCAAGAAATTTTGAATATCTTATGAATAGATTTTCAACACCTGATGAAATATTTGGTCCTATTTCTTTAAAAAAACTTGATGAAGATAAGTATGAAAGAAAAATTGAATGTTATCTTCCTGATAGTGAGATAGTTTTTCTAGATGAAATTTGAAAAGCTTCTCCATCAATTCAAAATACATTATTAACAATAATAAATGAAAAAATATATATGAATGGGAATGTTTTGATAAATGTTCCAATGCTTTTATTAATAGCTGCATCAAATGAATTACCTGCTAAAAATGAAGGTTTAGAAGCGCTATATGATAGATTCATAATTCGTTTATATGTTGAAAACACAAAAAATAAAGATAATTTTAGAGAAGTGATTGATTCATCTAATTTTATAGATGAGAAAATCCAAGAAAATGAAAAACTTACTTTAGATGATATAAATAAAATTAGAATAGAATCATCTAAAATAAAATTAGATGATAATACTTTTAATTTCATAGTAGCATTAAAAGAAAAAATGAATATTGAACTTGGTGAGTTTGCCCCATATATAAGTGATAGAAGATGAAAGAAAATAATTTCTATTTTAAAAACGAGTGCTTATATTTCAAATAGAAATAAAATTAATAGTTCAGATTGATTATTAATTCAAGAAATGATTTGAGACGATTATAATAATTATGAAAAAATAAGTAAAGTTTTTATTGAATGTTGAAAAAATTATGTATTAAAAGCAAATAATTTAATTTCATTTGAAGATATAAATAATAGAATAAATAATATTAAAAATTTAATTGATAAGGGTATAAAAAAATATAAAAAAATAAAATTATGAAAAATACCATTATTTAATCCAAATTTAAAATATCTTGGATTCAAAGAACCAAACAACAAAGAAGAAACTTATTTTGTAGCTTATGATGAAGCAAAAGATAAAATCTTAGAAACTAAATATTATTGCATAAAAAATAAATATATAGACTTTACAAAATCTACTATTGATCAATATGAAAACTTTGATTATGATTTTGGTAAAGATCCAACAATTACAAAAACTAATAATCAAATTCATAAATCTAAGCAATCTTTTGATATTATATTTAAACAAGTAGTTGAATGTAATTATAATCTTATAGGAGAAGCTAACAATAAAAATCAGAAATTAATAGAATTAATAGATGAGTTGTTAAGTAAAAATTCATTAATTATTGATAATATAAAAAAAGATATTTCAATATTTTCACTAAAATATAGTTTTTATATTTCTGAAATAGAAAATGATATTTTAGAAAAAATAAGTGGATTTAAAGAAAAAATTAATGAATTTAATATTGAAATAAAAAATGCACTAGCTAACAAAAAAACCACTATAGATTCATCTAAGACAAATGAAATAAAAGATGTAGAAAAAAGTAATTTAGATGAATGAACTATATTTTTAATTGATACAAAATAATATGAATAGCAATACATATAATCTTATAAGAAAAAATATTATAGATTTTTTAGATGAACAAAAAAGTTTTTTTATAAATGAATTAAATTTAGGTTTTATAAAAGAAATCAAAATAAAAGAAGATTTACTATCAAAAATAGATGAATTATTTAATTTTGATGAAACTATATTAAAAGATTATTGGGATCAAAAGAAAATTGATGATACATTATTACCTGAATTAATAAAAATTGATAATATAAAAAAAGCATGCGATGTTTTATATAAATTTAAATATATTTCAAATAAAAGATATCAATTTTATGTTAATAGTATATCAAGTGATAAATCTAATTTAGTTATTTTAGAAATCCAAAAAAGAATAAAAGAAATTCTAAATACAGAAGCAATGCAATATTATCTAAATTGATTTAATTTAGTAAAAATACCTTTTATAGATGATTTATCTTTTAAAGTAAAAAAAATAAAAGAAATACAAGAAAAAATAAAACCGTTTGTAGAATTATTTGGATCATTTTGAGATCTATCAGTTTCTAATTTTTATATGTTAGAAGATGATAGTTTTAAAAAAATATATGAATTAATAAATGATTATGAATTTGTTAAAGAAATAGCAAAAATTTTAGGAAGAATTTCTAATTCATTTAATGAATATGAACAAAAGTTAATAAAAGAAAAAGTTTTTTCAAACAATAGAAAAATAGTATATTCATCACCAGAGAATATAACATCAATAACATATGGTGATGATATAAAAAACTTAATTAAATATCAAATGGCATTAAGAAATAATAAAAATTCTAAAAAACTTTTTGATATTAATTTATTAGAAAAGAAATTATTACAATTTGATCAATCTTCACAAATTTTAGAACAAAAAGAAATAGATAAAAAAATAAACGAAAAAATAAATGATTCAAATGGACCATTTATTATGTGTATAGATACATCTGCATCAATGTATGGTGAACCTGAAAATATTGCAAAAGCATTTGCATTAGCAATTGTTAAAATTGCTAATCAACAAAAAAGAAAAGCATATATAATATCTTTTTCTACAAAAGTTGAAGAATTTGAAGTTTCTAATGTATCAAAGAATTTAAATTTATTTATTGAATTTCTTTTTAAATCATTTCATGGAGGAACTGACATTAATGTACCATTAGAAGCTGCTTTAGAAAAGATAAAAGAAGATGATTATAAAAATTCTGATGTTATAGTTATATCTGATTTTATAATTAATGAGTTTACAAATGAATTAAAAAATGATATTAAAGATGCTAAAAAAAATAAAACTAGATTTCATGCTTTATCAATAGGTGAATATCAAATAGAAGAAAATATGGAAGACTTTGATACAAATTTAATTTATGATGGAACAGAAGAATCAATAGATTTAATAATTGAAAAGTTAAATAAATTTAAAAAACAAAATTAACTTGTATATCAACTTTTTATATAAAAGTTATTTAATTTAATAGCTATTGATTATAATATTTATGGTGAAAATTATGAAAGAATTTAAAGTAAAAGTTATTGATCCAATCGGATTACACGCAAGACCAGCAAGTGTTATTGCTCAAGAAGCATCTAAATATCAATCAAAAATTGAAATTAAATTAGATTCTAAAACAGCTAATGCAAAATCAATAATAAACATGATGGCTTTAGGTGTTAAAAGTGGAAATGAAATAAGTTTCATTATTGATGGTCCAGATGCAGATATGGCTGAAAAGTCATTAAAAAAATTATTAAAAGATCAAAATATTATTTAATAATAATTTATTGTATATGAATACAAAACACATTGTGTTTTGTATTTTATTATTAGTGTTATAGGAGAGATATATAATGTCTTTTACAAATGATGTTAAAGAAGAGATTATGCTTGCAGAATATAATGATAAGCAAGATAAAATGATACTAAGAGCATTTTTAATGTCAAATTTAGAAATTAGTATTATTGAAAATAATTTGACATGAAATGTATTTTCGTCTTTTATTTTTATATTAAAGTTTATTCATAACATGTTAATTAAATATTATGATATTCAAAAAAAATTTTATGTTTCTGAATATATGTTTGGAAAAATTAAAAAATATAAAATGGTTATTGATTCCAAAACAGATAATATAAACGATGACTTAAAAGTCTTTGAAATGATAGATAATAATATATCTATAGATGAAGCAAAATATTATTTAATTGGTTTTTTTCTTTCGATTGGAAGTGTTAACTCACCTAGATCTAAAACATACCATTTAGAATTTAGAGTTAAAAATAGTATGGTTTATGAAAGTTTGATTAGTTGCTTAAAAATTTTAAACATTGAATATAAAGTAATGGAAAGAAAAAATATTATCATAATTTATTTTAAAAAATCTGAAATAATATCAGATATTTTAAAACTAATGGGAGCTAATAATTCAATGTTTATATTTGAGGATTCAAGAATCCAAAAAGATTTCACAAATCAAATTCATAGATTAAATAATTTAGATGTATCAAATATTAAAAAAACTATTAATTCATCAAAAGAGTTTGAAAGTTATATGCAAATAATATATGATGATGAATATAAATTAAAAAAACTTTCTAAAAATGAACTTATATTCTGTAAATTAAAAAAAGAACATCCTGAATTTTCTTTAAATGAATTATCATCATTGTTATTAGATAAATATGATATTTCTATATCTAAAAGTGGTTTAAATCATTATGTAAGAAAAATTAAAAAAATTGCACTTGAATAATAAAATTTATTGTAGAAATTTGATTTTTTATTTTTTAAAAATATAATTTTAATATATTAAGTAATTTATATTTATGGAATGCTCTATGAATTTTGAATATATTAATAAAAAGCAAGCAAAGTATATTAGTAAAAAACTAAAAGTTAGTCCTAATGCCTTGTTTTCATTCCAAAATATTGATGATTATATTTGAGATCATAATATTGATAGAGTTGAAACAGCATTACATGATTACATAAAAAAATTAGTTAGAACCGATAAAGAATTTGCTAAAAAAATAGGTGTTGATGAAGATGACGAAATTGAAATTATAAAAGATACATATTTATATGATGATTCTTATTGGATTTATACACTGACAAAGAAAAAAAATAATAAGCATGAATATATAGATGACATTATAATGGTTAATTTCTATGATTGAAAAGATAAGCTTATTGAAGAAAATTTATTAAATGTTGGAGAATTAGAAGAACATAATTCTTTGCAAGATGATAATAATTATCAAGAACCTATAGAACAAGAATATGTTCAAGATAGTCATGAACAAGAATATGTTCAAGAACCAGAATATCAAGAACCTATGAAACAAGAATATGTTCAAGATAGTCATGAACAAAAATATGAAGAACAAATTCAAGAATCTTTTCATGATGAAGATTTAAATAATAATATAGCACCTATACCCATTATAGAAAAAATGGAATATAAAGATAATGATTTAAGATTAGAAAAGAAATATAGTTCTATGGATAATCAAAATAAATATGAAGTTCAAGAAAATAAAATTATAGAAAATCAAGAAATAAATAATAATATCTATGATTCATCAACAGAACCACTTGCACAAGAAAATACTGAAAATATAATAGTTAATAACAAACAAGAACCAAAGCAAGAAATATTTGAACAAACCCCAATTCAAGTTTATAGAAATGAAAATAATAACAGACAAACACAAAACGTTCAACCAATAAATAATAATAGAACTATTGAACATAAAGATAATTCTAAAGAATTAGACAATGATTTAACAGGTATATATGAAGATACAAATATATTAGATGAGCAGAATAATAATTATATGAGTTTATTAAATCCATTTTTAGATAAAGTTCACTACACAAAAACTAAAAGGTTAAATGATTTAGAAACTTATGAAGTTTATGTTAATAGTGATAAGAAATTTAAAAAATATAATGATGTAGATTTTAATGATGAAATAAACAATTTCAAAACACCAAAAAATACATCAGATATTGAAATAGAAGATATAGAACAAATAGGGAATAATGGATATATTCCATATCCATATGGACCACTAAAAAGGCCACCAGTTCCATATGATTTATGAAGATTAATAAAAGATAAAAAGAATTTAAAATAAGGAGAAATAATTATGAGCGATTTAAATAAAAGAATTGATAAAGATGTTGATATAATCGGTATCGACTTAGGTACTACAAATTCCTGTGTTGCAATAGTAGAAAATGGGCAACCTCCAAGAGTTATTACAAATGAAAACGGAGACAAGACTATTCCATCAATAGTTTCATGAGATGGAAAACAATTACTAGTTGGTAATGAAGCAAAAGAATCTATTTTTAATGATAGTGAAGCAATCTTTTCAGTAAAAAGATTCATGGGTACAAAAGAAGAAATTACATTAGGTGGTAAAAAATATTCACCTGAACAAATTTCTGCAATGATTTTGCAATATATTAAAACAAGGGTTGAAGTTTCATTAAAAAGACCAATCTCAAAAGCAATAGTTACAGTTCCTGCATACTTTGATGACTCTCAAAGACAAGCAACTATTAATGCAGGTAAAATTGCAGGTTTAGATATAGTTAGAATTGTTAATGAACCTACATCTGCATCATTAGCTTATGGGTTAGATAAATTAAGTGATGACATGAAAATCTTAGTTTATGACCTTGGTGGTGGTACGTTTGACGTTTCATTACTTCACTTACATGATGGTATATTTGATGTTATGGCAACATCAGGGGATAACCATCTTGGAGGGGATGACTGAGATAGAAGACTTGAAGAATGAATTATAAGTTCAGCTAAAGCACTTTATAATAAAGACATAGATATGAACAATCATATTATTGCAAATAAAGTAAAAGGTTATGCAGAATGAACTAAAGTTCAACTTTCATTTAATGAAGAAGTAACAGTTGATATTTCTGATTTAGTTGGTAACGAAGGTGCTTCTATTGTTATTTCTAAAATTGAATTTGAAGAATTAACTAAAGATTTAATGGATAGAACTAAATTCCCAGTTGAAGATGCGGTTAAAGAATCAGGTTTAGATCCAAGCCAAATAGATAAAATAATCATGGTTGGTGGTTCTACTAAAATGCCAATGATTAGAGAATATGTTAAATCATATTTTGGTAGAGATCCAGAAGAAGGTGTAAATCCAGATGAAGTAGTTGCTATTGGTGCTGCAGTATTAGGTTCATCATTAAAAGGTGAAATTAATGTACAATTAAACGATGTTATTCCAATTACTATTGGTATGGCAAGTTATGATGGTACAATGACACCAATTATTAAAAGAAACACAAAAATACCTTGTAAAAAAACAGATATATTCACAACTTCATTTGATAACCAAGACAAAATAGAAGTTAAAGTTACTCAAGGTGAAAGAACAATGTCTGAAGATAATAAAATTCTAGGTGAATTTGAATTTATTGGATTGGATCCAGCTCCAGCTGAAGAGCCTCAAATAGAAATTACTTATGCTATTGATGAAAATGGTATTTTAAATGTTTCAGCTAAAGATTTAAAAACAGGTAAATTTAAAGAAGTTACTATTAAAGATACATCAGGATTATCTAGTGATGAAATTAGAAAAATGATCGCTGATGCAGAAAAATTCAAAAATGATGATTTACAAAAAATGAAAAATGTAGAATTAAGTAAAATTGCTTGAGAATACATTGAATTATTAGTTAAATATGTAAATGAAAACCCATATGATAAATTACCATATTATAAAAGAGATAGATCAATAGCTTGAATAAGAAAAATGGAAGGTTTCTTAGAAAAAGAAGATTATAGAGCATTAAGAGTTAATTTTATAGCGTTCCAATTCCATATGTATGTAACTATGTATGAAGAAATTAAAAAAGGTTATAAAATGAACTTTAAAACAGATTTTGAATAATCTAAATTTCATTTAAAATATAAGACAAAAACTATTATGTAATTTTTGTCTTTTTTTTACTTAATTTTTAAATAATTATTTTAATTTATTTATTTTATAAATTAAATAGATAATTTGTATTAATAATAAAATAATTACTAAAATTAATACACTTATAG
>CASEQO010000114.1 GCA_949290035.1 uncultured Mycoplasmataceae bacterium | reverse complement strand
ATTCTAATAATCCTAAAATAATATTAAACATAAAATTTTCTGATAATTTATTTTTTTCATTTTCAAAAAATAATAGTATTGATTGATTATTGTCTTTTATTAATATATTAATATAGTGTTCAATACAATCTTTATTTTTAAAAAGCTTATAATATTTATTAATGTATTTTAAATCATTACTATTTAATAAATATATAAAAGGATCTTTACTATAGATATCAAAAATCAAATATTCTTTTTTAATTGATTTTAATTTTAATAAATCCAATAAATCAAATCACTTATTTATTATCAAATAATGCAACAAGTTTCTATCGTTATTATTTAAAATGTTTAACTTTATTTGAAAATTTTGAATAATAAACTTTACTAACTCTTTATTTTGATTTTCACAACACTCTAATAAAAAATTGTTGTTCTTTTCATTTATTGAATTTAATAATTTATTATCTAACTTTATAAGTTCTTTAATTAAATGATTATTTTTAATATAAAAAAGTAAATTGTTCCCATTTTCATCTTCATGCTTTAAAATATTAATTCATTTGTTATTTTTTATTAATCATTTAATTAATTGAATTTCATTAATTTTAGCTAACTCTATATAGATATTTGATTTATATTTATTTTTAATAAATTCAACATCAATATTGTTAATATTACATAATTTTTTTATTGTATTAATATCATTATTTTTTATAGCTATTTCTAATAAATATAAATCATCATCTGATTCACGATAATTTATATCAAATCCATTATTTAAAAAAACTTCTAATAATTTAATATAAGAATGTTCTACAACATATTGAAATATGTTCATATCATTAATTTTGGATTCTATTAATAATTCTTTTATGTAAGAATCATTTTTAATAAATTCAATAAACTTTGATAGCATTACATAATCATTATCAATAATTATTTTTTTAAAATTATTTAATATAACATTATCATTCATTATTCTTCCTTCATACCTATAAGACTTATGCAATTATCTACAAAGTTTTTTGCTTTTATTTCACCACTTAATACTTTACAAATAGATCAAAATATAGGGTATTGTTCTTTTTTAGAACCAATAATATTTTCAACAATTTTATATACAGAGTAACCTTCAACAGTATTTTTATTTTTTTCTAATGTTTTTTCTAAACCATATTTATATAATGAAATTCCAAAAGAAAAATTTCTTGATTGTTTAGATGTACACGTTAGAAAAATATCTCCAATTCCACAAAGATCTAAAATTGTTTCAGGATTACCTTTTTTACTTTTTATAATTTCTTTTATTTCATTGATACCCATAGTTAATAGAGCAGAAATTGTATTTATTGAATTATGATTTTGATGAGCAATTCCTACTCCAATTGCTAATAAATTCTTTAATGCTCCACAAAATTCACTACCAATTTCATCTTCAACTGGCTTAACTTTAAAAAATTTACAATTAAACAAAGATATTATTTCTTTTGAAATTTTTTGATCATTACATACACAATTTATAATGGTTGGTTTTTTATTTATCACTTCATTTGCAAAAGAAGGACCAATTAATGAAGCCACTCCAGAAACTTTATTTTTTAAAATTGATTTTAATGTTTCCATTAGTGGATTATTTGTTTCTGGATCTAATCCTTTAGAGACGTTTATAAAAATAGGTTTATTTTTTAATTCATTAACAATTGAATATAATAATCCTTTTAAGTATTTAGAAGGAATTGCAATTAATACATATCTAACATCTTTTAATGCTTCATTTAAATCTAAAGTAGCTTTAATATTTTTAGATAATTTAGTATTAAAATATCTTTTATTATACCCTTTATTAATATCTAAAACTTCTTTTTCATCTATCCCTCACATTATTACATTATTTTTAGATAATGCTAAAACATTTGCAAGTGCTGTACCTCAAGCACCTGTTCCTAAAACTGCTATATTATTTTTCATATTACTCCTCTAAAATAATTTCTTTTTCTCTTATTCTTGAATTTTTAGATTTAAAATATAATGTTATTGGAATATTGTTTAAGCCAAAAGTTTCTCTTAAATTATTTTCTAAATATCTTGCATAACTAAAGTGTAAATAATTCGGATTATTACAAAATACTACAAAAGTTGGTATTTGCCCTTCTACTTGTGTTACGTAAGATATTCTAATTCTCCCTCCATTAAACATTGGCGGATTATTTAATAATTGCATTTTTTTAAATTCATTTGTTAAAATTGATGAACTTATTTTTTTCTTTAATAATTCTCTAATATTTTCTATTTCATTAAATAATGAATCAATTCTTTTATTTTCTTTAGCGCTAATAAAAACAATTGGAGATCAAGATAAAAATTTAAATTTATTTCTAATTTTTTTTATAAATTCATTCATTGTATTTGTATTTTTTTCTACAATATCTCATTTATTAACAATGATAATTGATGGAATATTTGCTTTATAAATTAATCCACCAATAACTTCATCTTGTTCTGAAAATTCTTCACTACCATCAAGCATTAAGATAATTAATTTTGATCTAGCTATTGATTGTTCAACTCTTATTAGAGAATATTTATCAACATTTTCTTTAATTTTTCCTTTTCTTCTTATCCCTGCTGTATCAATGATTGTATAATTAATGCCATTTCTTTTAAAGTGAGAATCAATTGCATCTCTTGTAGTTCCAGAAATGTTTGAAACAATCATTCTATCTTCATTTAAAATCGAGTTTACTAATGACGATTTTCCAACATTGGGTTTTCCGATAATGCAGAATGGAAAGTCTTCATTATTACTATCATTTTCTTGTTTTCCAAAACTGATTATTTTATCTAATAAGTCTCCTACCCCAATACCATGTGATGAAGATATAAATATTGGTTGCCCAAATCCAAATTTATAATATTCAGATTCATTAAAATTACTATTTCTAGATTCTGATTTATTAACTGCTACAATTACATTTTTAGCCTTTTTCTTTTTTAATAAATTTGCTATATAGTAGTCATCTTCATTTATACCGTCTTTAAAAGAAAGCAAAAATATTATACAATCAGACTCATCTATTGCATAATCTACTTGTTTTTGAATATTTGTTTTAAAATCAAATTCTTTAACTGTTAATCCACCAGTATCTATAAGAGTAAAATTTCTATTCAATCATTGCGCATCAGAATATATTCTGTCTCTTGTAACTCCTGCTAGATCATCTACAATAGACTTATTTTTTTTAATAATTCTATTAAATAAAGTTGATTTACCAACATTAGGTTTTCCTATTATAGCAATTTTATTCATTTTTACCTTTTTTCATCTATTATTTTTTGAATTATTTTTTCTATGTCTTCTATAGATTTATTTGTGGTTTTTATAACTATTGCATCTTTTGCTTTTGTAAGTGGAGCAATCTCTCTATTTTTATCTTGTTTATCTCTTTTTTTAATTTCTAAATATATTTTTAATAATGAACATTTTGTATTATTTTTTTGTTTTAGTTCTTTTTGTCTTCTTCTTGATCTTTCTAATAATGAAGCTGTTAAAAAAAATTTTAAATTAGCATTTGGAAATACTTTGGTTCCAATATCTCTTCCATCCATTATAATATCTTTATTTTTAAAGATTTCATTTATTTTTAAATTAACAAATTCTCTAATTTTTTCATTGATAGCTAAATTAGAAGCATGCATAGAAACTTCATTTGAAATTAGTTCATTTCCTATGTTTTTATTATTAACTAAAAATGAATCATTTTCATATGTAATATTTAATTTATTAATTTCATTAATAAATTTATCATCTACATTTTCATATTGTTTTTTTAAATAAAATCAAGAACATATTCTATATAATTGTCCTGATGAAATAAAAATTAAATTATTTTTCTTTGCTAATATTTTTGATATCGTTGATTTACCTGAACCTGCAGGGCCATCAATAGCTATTATAAATGACATAATATTTTCCTTTCAAATTCATTAAATAAAAATAAATACAAATAATAAAATTAATAAGCAAATCGATATTGCACAAACACTATAAAAAATGTATTTTAAAAACTTATTTGTTTTTCTTATTTTCTTAACTTCTTTTTTTATAGAAAAAAAATCCCTAGCATTTGATACAGATTTCATTTCATGAATTAAATTATTTTCATTATTAAAGTTTTCTTTTAATAATGAATTACTCTCATATAATTCATTTCTAAATTCTTTTAAATTTAAATAAACATTATTTATTAATTTAAATGTTTCATCTGAACTAAATATATCAAAATTTATTTTTCCATTATCTTTAATAATATTTTCATAAATATTATTTTTTGAATTTATTGAATTTCATTCTTTTTTAAGATTTTCAATATTTATAAATTCTAAAAATTTTCTTAATTCTTGTAACTCATCTAAAATATTAGGTTCAACAAAATATGTATAAGAATATGGGCTGGTATTATAAATATTATCTATTAATGAACTATCAATATTTTTAAGCCTTTCTTTAACTTCTTCTATTTCCAAATTTTGCTTTTTTATTCTTTTATTATTTTGTTCTTCTTTTTTTATTTGATTACGATAATCTTTATACTTTTTAACTCTTGTTTCCATATGAAATCCAACATATTAATTATATTTTACATTGAAACAATATATTAAATTTTTATTTAAAGCAACATAAAATTTAAATTAAATTAATTTAAAAATCTATATAAATAGAATTATTCCATTTATATAGATTAATTTAATAAATATTAGATTTATTACATTCATTTATATACAATAAACTTTATTTAACTAAATCATACAATGAATTAGGTTTTAAATCGTATTTATATGCAACCATTTTACATGCTGTCTTTTTATCTATATTTGATTTCAATAAATTATTTAATTCATTTCTTAATAAATCATTATCAATTTCATTTTTAATTTCATTATTAAAAACAATAACAAACTCGCCATTTGTATTGATGTCATTTATTATTTCATCAATAAACCCGTGATAAACTTTTTCATTTTTTTTTGTTAATTCTTTACAAACTGACACTTTAATGTCTCCAAATATTTTTTTAATATCTTTTAAAGTGTTTATTATTTTGTGAGATGATTCAAATAATACTATTGTAGAATTTATTTTTTTAAGTTCATGAAGTTCATTATTTTTTTGATTTTGCTTTGAACTTAAAAAACCATAAAAATAAAAATTATTAATTGGAAACTTACAAACCATTAATGCATGAATTATTGAACATGGTCCATTTACAATTTCATAGTTAATATTATTAGAATTTAAAAAATTAACAATCCCATAACCAGGATCACTTATCAATGGATATCCTGCATCACTAACTAAACAACATATATTTTTTTCTAATAAGTCTAATGATATATTTTCTTGTTCTTTGCTAAATGCATTATTAACTATAAACTTTTTATTAAAATAATTTATTTCTAATAATGATAATAATTTTTTTGTTACTCTAGTATCTTCACAAAATATAACATTTGATTTTTCTAACACTTCGATTGCTCTTTTTGAAATCTCACTAATATTTCCTATAGGAGTTGCAACAACAAAAAAATTATTCATTTCTTTCCTCTATTATTTTTTTTATATTGTCATATGAAACATTTATCATATTTAAAATATTAAATAATTGTTTGTGATTGTATAAAGGAATGTTATAAAATTCACAAATAACTTGTCTTTTTAATTTTGAATTTAAATTTAAATCTAAATATTCACTCCAAGTTAGCGAATCATTTAAATTACTAAATGTTAATAAATTTGATAAAGAATTTATAATATCTTGATCATTAGCTTCAGCTATACCAATCTTTTTGTTATTAATTAATTTTCTATCTATAAAAGCATGTTTTAAATTTGGAATATTTTTTATGATAATATCTCTAATTTTTTTTCCTGGTCCATCTGGATCTAAAAAACATATTACATCATTAGTCTCTAATGACTTATTTATTAAATTGATTATTTCTTGATTTATAGCAAAACCGTTTGTTTCTATTGTTCTAATATTTGGAAAAATAGATTTTAATTTTATAGTATCTGTTTTTCCTTCAACTATTATAATTGAATTACTTTTTAGCATTTAATTTTTCTATTTGTTTTCCATATAAATTTTCTGATATAGATTTATTTTCACTTTGAATTTTGATAAATTCTGCATAGAATTGTGCTAATGAACATACATGAATATTTTTAGATCTATATTCATATGATGCTTGAATTGAATCACTAATATAAATATTTGATATATTCCCATCTTTAATGCATTTATTAAATTTTTCTATTGCGTTATTTGAAAATAATGCATGTGTACACATTATATTAATAGATTTTGCCCCTCTTTCTTTTAATAATTTAGAAGCAGCCATCATTGTTCCACCAGTATCTATCATGTCATCAACTAATAAACAATCTTTGTCTTTAACATCTCCAAGAATGTTTGATACTTCCACTTGATTTGGAGCAGGTCTTCTTTTATCAACAATAGCTAATGGCGCATTTAGAGAATTTGCAATATTTCTTGCTCTTTTAACTCCGCCATAATCTGGAGAAACTATGCATAAATCCTTAAATTTATGTGTTTTTAAAAATTCATCCATCATTATTCATGTGCCTTTTAATGTATCAACTGGTATATCAAAAAAACCTTGAATTTGATCAGCATGAATATCCATTAAGACTACTTTAGTAGCTCCTGCGTATTTTATAAAATTAGCTACTAATTTTGCTGTGATAGGTTCTCTACCTTGAGATTTTCTATCTTGTCTTGCATATCCATAATAAGGGATAATTACATTGATAGTTTTTGCAGATGCTCTTTTTAATGCATCAATAGAAATTAATAACTCCATTAAGGAATCATTTACAGGTTTAGATGTTGATTGAAAAATGTAAACATCTTTTCCCCTAACTGTTTCATTAAATTTTACAAGTATTTCTCCATCAGCAAACTTTGTAGTGGTACACTTACCTAATTTAACTTTTAATTTATTTGCCACATCTTGAGCAATTTTAGTAGCATTTGTTAAACCAAATATAATAAAATCGCTATTTTTCATTTTAAATCCTTTTTAAACAAATATTACAAAATAATTATACAATGGTTATTAAGTTTTAAATCATTGATTAATTTATATGTTTCTGATACATTGTTTTGTATTTTGATAATTATTTTGTATATGTTAAAATTAACTATATATAAGGAAAAATAATTATGGATTCAAAAATCATTAAAAAGAAAGATATTAATTGAAATGAAAAGTTACAAGTTAGAGTATTTAGTTTAAACGAATTTCTAACTGAAGTATCTAAAATAATTTTAACTTACGATGAAAATAAAACAGTTAGAGAATTAAAAGAAACTGCAGCTAATTATGCTAAAGATAATTTAATATATCAAACTATATTAATGTATATTAGAAATCATTTCAATTTCCAAATAGCTAAATTTGATCTAGTAACTACAAAAAATAATATTAAAAAAAATAATAACAATGCAGATATCGACGATAAGTTATTAACTGAAATAGCAAATAATGAAATTATTTCTAATTTAATTATTGATTATATATTTGAAAATGAAATAAAAGATAAAGATAATAAAATAAAAGAAGAAAATGAAAAATCACTTAAAAAAGTTTCATTTGATGAATTCAAAAAAGATTTCATGGAACCAGTTAAAATTAAAATTGTATTTGAATTTCTTAAAAATAAATTTTCAAATAATTTAGAATTTATAGAAATTAAGCAATCAGAAAATGAATAAAAACATCTTGATATTATCAAGATGTTTTTATATATCTATTATGTTAAATAATATATTATTTTGATTTAACGTATTTTAATCCTAAAGCACTTAAAATGCTTGATAGAACAAAATTAAATGGTTTGTTGTAATGAGGTAGGAAATATACATCAGTAAAAGCTGTATCTAAAATAGACATGTTTTTTTGAATAGCTAATGCTAACGAAAATATTCATTCACTATGATTATTATTTTCACCAAAAGAAATGATTTGAGCTCCAACTAATCTTAATGTTTTTTCTTCAAATACTATTTTTACACCTACTTTACCAAATTCATTCATTCATTCTGGTCTATCATTGTCAAAAAATACTGACGATTTAACTTTAATATTAAATTTCTTTGCACTGTTTTCACATAAACCTGTGCTACTAAAGTTTATTCCAAAAATACACAATGCATTTGTTCCTACTATAGATTCTAATTTAACTTTATTTATTTTATTAATGTTAGAAGCAGCTACAATACCTGTTTTAACTGCATTAGTTGCTAAAGCTATATTTCTATATTTTTTACTTGCCGCATCATAAATTGCACAACAATCACCAATAGCATAAATATCTTTATTAGATGATCTACAATATTGATCAACTACTATTGCTTTATTTTTAGATTTTTTAACACCTTTAATTATTGACGTGTTTGGGGCAAACCCTGCGCATTGAATAACTAAATCTGATTGAATAGTTGTTTTATTTGTTTTTACTTCTTTTAACTTATTTTTTGAATCACTTATGTATTCTACTACTTTGTGTCCTAAATATAAGTTTATTCCATTATCTTTTAATGCTTGCTCTATATATTTTGAAAATTCTTTATCTGTATAGTTAGATAATATATCTTTTTCAAAATCGATAAGATTAACTTTTTTACCTCTTTTGTGGAAGGCTTCTACTAATTCTAATCCAATATAACCAGCACCAACTATTGTTACTGTTTTAATTGATTTATCATTAGCTTTTTCTATAAGTTTTAGAGCATGTTGGTATAGTTTACATATTTCAACATTTTCAATATTTGTGTTTAGTCCTAAATCAATTGGTCATGAACCAGCTGCATAAATTAATTTATCATATTTATGAATTGATTTTTCTTTTGTTTTTAAATCAACTACTTCAACAACCTTTTTAGATTGATCTACTTTTGTTACATCTGTATTCATATAGATTTTTGCACCCATTTTTTCTAATTCTTTTTTATTAGAATAAAATAAGTCATTTGTATTTTTAACAACTCCACCTATTGTTAAAGCTATCCCACATCCTAAAAATGATATATTATCATTTCTATCAAATGCTACAACTTCTAGTTCATTATTTTGTGATAATAATGTTCTTATTGCAGAAGTCCCAGCATGGTTAATGCCTGCTACTATAACTTTCATAAATCTCCTATTTATTTTTACATAATTATTATAGTTATTTATTTAATAAATTTATATGAAAAGTTTTTGTAAATTAATAAAAACAATATATTTACTAAAAATGTAAATATATTGTTTAAATTATAATATTTATTTAAATTAATTCTTTTTAGCTAATTTAGGTATTTCTTTACCTTCATGAGCATCAATATACAATTGTTTTAAATCATTAATTAAAGGT
>CASEQO010000113.1 GCA_949290035.1 uncultured Mycoplasmataceae bacterium | reverse complement strand
TTTAAACTTGTATAGATACAAAAATATCCAGTACAATTACATAATATAGATTATTGTATAATAAATTTAATTTTTCTAATTAAAAAATTTGACTTTTACCAAAATAAATGTTATAGAAAAATCACCATCATAAAAGTAACTTTTAGAAGGTGATTTATATATATTATTTATTTAACTTACTTAAAACTTTATCAATTTTCTTTTTATTTAATTCAATAATTTCTTCATGTGTTTTATTTATAAATTCAGGAGTTTTTGTACCATCTACAACTAAACTATAAACATCTTTAACACCTATAAAATTAAATGATCCTTTTATTTGATCTATAACACTTGTAAATGGATATCAATTAGAAGGAGATCCTTGTGTATTGATAATTAAAACTTTTTTATTTGGTTTTAATAAACCAACACTTCCTCCTTTTCCATTATCATATTTATATTTAAATGTTTTTCCTGCTTGTAATACTCTATCAAAATAATTTTTAAGTACACTTGGAACACCAAAGTTAATTGTTGGTGTTGAAATTATGATTAAGTCTGTTTCATTTAATTGTTCAATTAATTTATTAGTTCTATCATCAAAAAATGAAGAAAATGAATTAGCATTTAATGTTTCTTGAAAATACTTATCTTCATCTAAAACTAAGCTTTCAATTGATGCATCATTATATTTTTTAATAACTTCATCAGATATCTTTTTAGATAATGATCCTACTTGTGATTTTAAATTTGGACTTGTTATAATTTGAAGAATTTTCATATTTATTTCCTTTTCATATAAATTATAGATTTATTATAAAACTAATTTTCTGTTATAAGTATTCTTTTTATTGAAATATTTTTATTTTTATTTTCATTAAGTTCTAATATCACTGCACTAAATTGATATTTTCCTATATTAGGTTCTAATTTAAAAAATTGTCTTTCTTCTTTAAACATTTCTATAATTGTTTTTGGACTAGCTCCTATAACTCCTAATGAATTACCAGTCATTCCAACATCTGTTATGTATAAAGTGTTATCTACTAATTTTGAATCTGCAGTTTGCACATGTGTATGTGTACCTAATATTGCATGCACTCTATTTTTAAATTCAAGAAAAAAAGCATTTTTTTCACTTGTTGTCTCAGCATGAAAATCCACAATAATATAATCATCATTTTTATTTTCATTTAAAAATTTGTTTAATCATAAAAACGGATTTGTTTTATTAAATTTTGTTGTTACAGAATTCCCTAATAAATTAATAATTGTAAATCATTTATTATTAATCATTATTCTTTTAAATCCATGCCCATACTTAGATATCATTTCATTTTGATCTAAATTAGCTGGTCTAACAATATTATCTTTATCTAAAACAATTGGATTATCTGAATGAAACCAAGTATGATTTCCCATTGTAAAAAAATTTATTCCATATGAACATAGTAGTTCATAATCTTGTAAATTTAGTCCTCTACCGTTTGTAGTGTTTTCTCCGTTTGCAATAACAAAATCTATAGATTCATTTACTTTGATTTTATTTAAATTTTCTTTTACTGCTCTAATTCCATCAGGACCTGATATATCCCCTATAAATAATATCTTCATATACAATCTTTCTATTTTTTATTAATTTTTTGCATTTGGTTTTTTTGGTAATCCTGGCATTAACATAACACTTGACTGAATAGGAACTATTAATCTTGCACTATGATTAATATGTATATCATCAATATTTAAAATGTTATTGTTTGGTAATATTTGTTTGCTATCTTTTACTACACAAATATAATAATCTAAATTATTAATATTGTTAATAATATTTTTAGCTTTTTTAGAATATATTATTTTTTTTGAACAATATATATTTTTTGAAATTTTCTCTATTTTATTTAAAACAGTTTCATTTAAATCATAAGTAAAATTTAATTCATTGTTTTCCAATTTAGATAAAATACAATCAATTATTTTCTTATTTTGACTAAATGTTCCAGAATATAAATTTGACTTAATTATATCTATATTAAATTCTTTTGCTTTTTCTATAAATTCATCTACATCATTATAATTTTCGTATCTATTTAATAATACTAAACAATTTAAATTAAAATGCTTTGCTATATTTAAATGTTTTAATAAAAAATCAATCATTTGATTATGATCATTATCACCATGATATTTTAGTGATTCAAAACTTATTGTGTAAATAGCTAATTTAGGATTTAATTTTCCTTCTCTTGAAACAATATTAATAAATTTTTCTAATCCTAAATCAGATCCAAATCCACATTCAACAAATGTATAATCTGAATTTGAAATAGACTCTTTAATTGAAATTAAAGAACTTGTTCCGTGTGCTATATTTGCAAACGGGCCACCATGCATATATATAGTATTATCATATTGAGTTTTTACAACGTTTGGAATTAATGCATTAGAAATTACTTTTCTAATCGAATTAGATATGTTTAAATCTTTTATTTTTACATCTTTACCATCTATAGTTTTACATATTATTGCATCATCTAATTTATTTATAAAATCATCAGTATTTTTACATAAAGAAAATAAAGCCATAATATCTGATGCAGCAGTTATTGTATATGATGTATTAAATAATTTATTGTTTAATTTATAACTTATTTTTCTTAATGATCTATCATTTAAATCTACACATCTTCTTCATAAAATTGAATCTTGATTAATATCTTTTAAATTATGAAATATTTCATTTTCAATAATTGACATTATTAAATTATTAACAGTTGCTATTTTATCAAAATCACCTGTTAAACCTAAATTAATAAAATCATCATTTTTAAGAGAACATTTCCCTCCTCCAGTAGCTCCTCCTTTTAATCCAAAATAAGGTCCAATAGAAGGTTGTCTTAAACATCCTGAAGCATTATATTTATATTTATTAAACAAATCTACTAAACCAATTAATGTAGTTGTCTTTCCTTCTCCAAAAGATGTTGGATTTATTGATGTAATAATTATTAAATTATTATTTTTATTAGGTTTTTGATTTATTTTTTTTAACTTATAAATATCTTTATTATATTCATATAAATTATTCATATCTATTTTCATAATAATCTCTAAACATAATTTTTTATATTATTAAAATAATAACAAGAATAATTGTTCTTGTTATTATATTTTTTATATTTTAATTTCTTGGTAATGGAGGTAATGGCGGTCTATTACCATTTTGCTTATTTCTATTAGCCACATTACTTCTTGGACCATTATTTTGGTTAGGATAATGTCTAGGAGGAACATTTCT
>CASEQO010000112.1 GCA_949290035.1 uncultured Mycoplasmataceae bacterium | reverse complement strand
TTTTAACAAAAATGGATGGAACTTCAAAAGGTGGAATTATTTTAGCTATTAAAGATATATTTAATATTCCAGTTAAATATATAGGCTTAGGTGAAAAATTAGAAGATTTATCTATTTTTGACTTAGAAAAATTTATATTAGGAATTACAAAGGAACTTCAAATTGGTTAAAATAGAAAATTTAAGTTATATTTCTGAATTAATAGATACTTACGGAAATTTGTTAACTAAAAAACAATTAAAATATATTGATTTATATTATTTTAATGATTATTCATTAATTGAAATTTCAAAAGAATATAATGTTTCAAAAAATGCTATCTATGATAGTATTACTAAATCTATAGACAATTTAAAAAATATAGATAGTAAATTAAATTTAATAAATAAAAAAAATATTAGGTTAAAATTATATAAAAAAATAGAAAATGATTCTTTAAGAAAAAAACTTGAAGAGTTAGAATAAATACTCATTTTAAAATCTTATTAATGTTTAATTAATAAGATATATGGAGAATTCGTGTTTAAAAAAGATCTATTTAAAAAAATATTAAAGTATTTTCTTATTTCTACTCCTTTTTTAGGAATTGCAGCTATTGTAGTATATTTTTCTACATCTTGAAAACAATTACCATTAATATCAGCAAGTGGATCATCAGCTATATTTCCATTAATTACAGAATATTCAAATATTTATGATGAAAGTGATATTGTTGTTCAAGCTGGTGGATCAGGAGTAGGTATTTCAGCAGCTTTAAATAACACTAAAAATTTTGGAATGGCTTCAAAAAATCCAAAAGGATTAGATGGAGATAAAAAACAAGAATGAATTGATAAAAGAATGAAAACAATTACTATTGCATGAGATGGAATTGGAATTGTTTATAAAAGTTCTTCTAATAATGATACATTAAATATTACTTCAAACAATATTTTAAAAATTTATCAAGCATTTGCAGGTTATGAATCAATATCTTTTAATGATTTAGATTCAAATAATAGTTCAAAAGAAACTATTAAAACATATGCAAGAGAAGGTGGAAGTGAAAAATCAGGAACAGCTGATGCATTTTATAAAGATTCAAGATTAAAACCTAGTTCTGGAATATTAAGTGAAGTAGAAAAAAAAGCACTAGAAACTGGAAGTTATGGAAAAAATACAATCCCAACTGCAGAAGCTAATTCACAAGCTTGATCATCAATAAAAGATAGCTTAGATAAAAATACAATGATTTATTTATCTGCTGGATTTATATTAAATAATAAAAAAGAAATTTTAGATAATGGTTTTAAAATTGCTACATATAATGGTGTTGAATTATCAAAAGATAAAATTGCTAATTCATATAATTGATATAGACCATTTAATTTAATAGTTTCGTTGAAAAATATAGATGATGCTACAAAAAAATTTATAAATTGAACAATAACTGAAAGTGCAACAAGAGATCAAATATTAGATAATTTAGGTTATATAAAATTAGATGCAAGTGATACAAATAAAGTTAATGATTGATCTAAATCAGATGCAGATCTAGGTTATTGTGGTGCATAATTATGAATAGTAATATTAGATTTAAAATTAGAAATAACTCAATATTTAAAAATGGAGTTGCCTCTATATCTTTATTTTTAGGATTAATTTTCTTTTTATTAATTGCCTTCATTACATTGTATGCAATACAAGGCTTTATTGATTATGGTTTTGATAATATATTATTAACTGGAAAATTTAATGATGTAGAAAAATCATTTTGATTACCTTTTTCAATAACATTATTAACATCATTAATTGCTTTAATTATTGCAATGTTTTTTGGAGTTAGAACAGCAATTTTTATTAAATATAGAATGAATGAAAAATATTCAAAGTGAGCTAGAATAATATTTGAAACATTATCTGGTATTCCATCAGTTATGTTTGGTTTATTTGCTATTAATTCATTTGGATGATTATTTAATGAATTACTAGGGATTAATTCTAGATCAATACTTAATGCATCTATAATGCTTTCATTTATGGTTTTACCTACTATTATATCAATGACATTAAATGCATTAAATTCAGTAGATGATAATTTATTATCAAATCCGATTGCTCTAGGAAACACTAAAACTAGATCTATATATAAAGTATGTAAAAAATCTATTAATTCAAATATATTGATTATAGCAATAATTGCATTTAGTAGAGCTATTGGAGAATCAATGGCTATGTCAATGATTTTGCAAGCAGGTCCAAATACTTTATCAACATCAGTGAATGGATTCTTTGATATTTTTACTTCTGGTACACAATCACTAGGTGCATTTATTTCTACTAATATGTTTTCTGATTCTAATCCAGAAAAAATAAGACCATTATTATATACATTTGGTTTTATATTATTAATATTAGTAATGTTGTTAAACATATTTATAACAATTTATTCTCATAGAAAAAATAAAACAAAACATCCAAGAGTTGCAAAATTTATTAATGATTTTCATTATGGATTAACATATATTCCATATAAAATATGTTATTTTATTGAATATATATCATCTTCTAAAATACGTAAAATTGATAATAGTTCAATTGAATCTAAAATTGAATATGCTAAGTCAAGAAATAATAGTTATAAATTATCTTCTGTTTATTCAATATGAAAAGTTTTTTTAGAAATACTTTCTATTACTATATGTACAGCTTTTTTATTTTGAATATTTGGAGATATATTAGTTAATGGATTTATAGCTTTATTCAGTGATGGTTCTACATCTTGAATTATTACTAAAAATAGTGTTGGTCAGTCATTTTTCATTACATTATTAATAATAATAGTTACAATGATAATTGCTTTTCCAATATCATTATGTATAGCTATATATTTAAGTGAATATGTTAAAAATGAAAGAATAAAAAATACGATAACATTTTTTATAGATTCAATTAGTGCTACACCATCAATTTTATTTGGTATGTTTGGTATGTTATTTTTTATAAATACATTAGGACTATCAATTGGTGGAAAACAAGGAAATTCTCTAATTGCAGGTGTATTAACTTTATCAATAGTTATTTTACCAACATTCATTAGAACATTAGAGCAAGCTTTTAAATCAGTTCCAAATGAATTAAGATTAAATTCTTATGCTTTAGGTAATACTAAATTTGAAACAATTAGAAAAATAGTTATACCAACTGCATTTAAAGGAATTGTTACTAGTTTAGTTTTATGTATTGGGAGAATATTATCAGAAACTGCTCCATTATACTTGACAGCAGGGTTATCTTCATCTTGACAAATAGCACTAGATAGACCAGGAACTACATTAACTATTCAAATTTATGCTCAAGAGTTTAATCCTTCTACAAATAGACTAAATACACAATATGAAGCAGCAATTTTAACTTTATTTTTAGTATTATTAACTGTAATTTTAGGATATGTAATAATTCCTAATTGAAAAGAAATAAAAGAAAAAATTATAGTATTATCTATGCGTATTAAAAATTTATGCTTAAAAATCTATAATAGATTTTTTGGAAAAAAAGGAATAATAATTTATGCTTAATTTTAAAAAGAAAAACAAAATAAAAGAACAAATTGTAGAAACTAAAAGTGATTTTGATTCTAATAATATATATGAAATAAATAATTTTAATTTATGGTATAAAAATGGAGAAAAACAAGCATTATTTGATATCAACATTGATATACCAAAGAATCAAATTATATCTTTTATAGGACCATCTGGATGTGGTAAATCCACATTATTAAGATCATTAAATAGAATGAATGATTTAGTAGATGGAGTAGTAACAAAAGGAAATATATTTTTGAATGGAATAAATATTAATTCAAAAAAAACTGAAGTTACTGAATTAAGAACAAAAGTTGGAATGGTATTCCAAAAAGCAACTCCTTTTCCAATATCTATATATGAAAATGTAGCTTATGGTCCTAAATCTCATGGGATAACAGATAAAAAAACTCTTGATGAAATTGTAGAAAATTCATTAAAAGATGCAGCTCTATGAGATTCTGTAAAAGATAACTTAAATGATTTAGGTACTAATTTATCAGGTGGGCAACAACAAAGATTGTGTATTGCAAGAGCTATAGCTTTAAAACCAGATGTTCTACTAATGGATGAACCAACAAGTGCTCTTGATCCCATAGCTACATCTAAAATAGAAGATTTAGTTTTAAAATTAAAAGGTAAGTATACAATTATAATTGTTACCCATTCTATGGCCCAAGCTCAAAGAATTAGTGATAAAACTGCATTCTTTTATGAAGGAAGAATTGTTGAATATAATAAAACAAAATCAATATTTATGAATCCAAAAGAAAAAAGAACAAAAGATTATGTAAACGGAAGAATAGGATAAATTATGGCAACAAATTATAATGCTTTGATAAAGTCAGAAGAAGAATTAAAAAAACAATTTTTTGAATTTTTAGATTTAGCATATTCAATTCATAAAAAAACTTGAACATATATTTTAAGCAAAGAATTAGATTCATCAAAAATGGATGATCTTCGTAATGATGAAGAAAGTTCTGATGCTTTTGAAAAAGATATTTTAGATGAATGTGTTTGAATTATTTCTAAAGATCAACCAAGATCTAATCATTTAAGATTTATTATTAGTATTATTTATTCAATAAAAGATTTAGAAAGAATATCAGATTATGCTATTGAAATAGCTGAATCTCTTGAAAATAAAGAAATAGATAAAAATAATTATGATTTTTTAAAACCACTATCAAATAGGTATTTAACTTTTTTTAAGAGTTTTGTAGATTTAATTAAAAAGAAAAATGTGTCTGAATATTATCAAACTGGAAGAGATTTAAAAAATGAATTTTTTGAGAATTGTAATAAGGATTTAAAAAAACTTTTAGAAATTTGTCCTAAAAATGACACAAGTATTCAAAATATTCTATTAATATTCAGATCAATAGATAGATGTGTTCATCATATATATAATGTATTTATTAATTTTAAATTTGTTAAAAATATTAAATAATAATTAAGATTATGAATGTCGCAATTCTATTAGCAGGTGGTACTGGTTCTAGAATTAAATCTTCTAAAATACCTAAACAATTTATAGAAATAAATAATAAACCTATTTTCATTTATACTCTTGAAACATTTATAAATAATAAAAATGTAAACAAAATAATATTATGTTGTAATGTTGATTGAATATCTAAAGCAAGTGAATATATAAAAAAGTATTTTCCTGAAAAATTAGATTTTATATATGTGATTGAAGGTGGAATATCTAGAAATCATTCCATTTTAAATGCAGTTAAATATATTAATAAAAATTTAAATCTAAAATATGATGATATTATATTAACTCATGATATTGTTAGAATGTTTATTAATGATGAAATAATTAATAATAATATTAATAGTTCAATTTTATCAAACTCAATTATAAATACTTGTATTAAGTCTGTTGATTCATTAACTATTACTTATAACAACATTGATGTTAGTGGCATCCCAAATAGAGATCATTATTTAAATAGTCAAACTCCTCAATCTGGAAAATATGAATTAATAAAGAAAATATACAATCATAAATTTAGTGATGATACTTTTAAAAACACAGATTTATGTAAATTAGCTTTTATATTAAATATACCAATAAAAATAACACAAGGTTCATATTCAAATATAAAAATAACCAATGATTTTGATTTAGAACTAGCAAAATTTATTGTCCAAAATAATATAAGTCAAAAGTAGTATTACTTTTGATTTTTTATTACACAAATGTTGTAAAAAATTAATACAAATTCAAGACAACATTATAAGTTAATTATTTTAATATTTATTTATAAAAAAATGAAAGGAGTAAATATGAATTTAGTAACATTAATAGGAAATGTTAAAAGCATTATTGATTTAAATAATAATAAAAAATCAATAGAAATGCTTGTAGATGATAATATATTCAAATTAAATATATCTCAAGACAAATTTGATCAAAGTCTACAAAATGGAGATATCATAGGTGTTATTGGAAAAATCAATAAAGAAAATATTATTGATATAAAACATTTATCAAAATTTTAATAATAATTATTAAATATATAAGGAGGAAAATAATATGGCAGGTAAATTATCACCTAACAAATCAATTGATGATTTTTTTATAGGTTCAAGAGTAGAAATAGTTAATGATGAACTAATAGTTAGAACACAATTAAATAAATCAAGCAAAAATAATATAGATATAAATAAAGACTATGCAATCATTAGTTTAGCAAATAAAGATAAAACATTAACTATAAAAGAATTAGCAACATTAATAGCACAAATGCAAGATAATATGACTAAAATAAATAATCGTGTTAATAGCCATGAAAGTGCATTAAAGAAATCTAAAATTTTATAAATTTAGTTAAAAATATTCTAGAGTAATTTCTAGAATATTTTTTTTATTAAATACACAATTATAAATGTATATACATTTAATATAATTTTTTCTTTTAAATCAAAAAAAGTTTTAAAATTATATAGTTTTAATTTATAGAAAGGAGAAAACAAAATGGCTACTTTAAAAGTAAAAGGGTTAGAATTAATAGCATTATTATTAATGTTATTTCCATTTGTTTCAATAATCGGATTTATCATTTATGTTTTATTTTGTGGAGCATTAAAAGGTAATATCTTAAAATTAATTATAGCTATTTTAACTATTCCATTTGGAATTTTCGCAGCTATCTTCTTATGATTAGATGCATTTAGCGTTATCAACTTAGATAGAAAATAATTTAAATTTTAAAAATATAATTAGAAATAGATTTAGTCTATTTCTAATTTTTTAATAATATATATTATTTTTATAGAACTGAATTTAATAATTATTAAACTTTATAAAAAAATATGTATAATTATATTAGCAATATGCCAAAGACAATAACTGGGATTGTTTTTCTTTCCCTTAATTAGTTATCGAGGTTTATTTGTTTAGAATATATACATACTTATAAGATATATCTAAAAGATAAATGTCTTTGCTTTTTTATATTGCAAAGGCATTTATTTTGCATATTGCAAATTGAAAGGAGAAAATATTTTGAAAAAGGCTATTCAAATAAAAGAACAACAAGTAAATGAATTAAGTCAAACTCTTCAATCTGCTTCTTCTTTTATCATTTTTGAATATCAAGGTATTGATGCTCAAGATTCATGTAGTTTAAGAAAAACATTACATGATAATTCATCTAAAATGGCTATTATAAAAAATAACATTTTAAATAAAGCACTTGAAAAAAATGGTATTAAAGATTTTGGTGAATTAGTTGGACCTAATGCAATTGCTTATAGTTCAAGTGAACAAATTGCTCCTTTAAAAGCTGTTGTTGATTTAATGAAAGATTGTGAATTCATTAAATTAAAAGGAAGTTATATAGATGGTACTTTCTATGATGATAAAGCTACACAAACTATTGCTAAACTTCCAAGCAGAGAAGGAATGTACTCTATGTTCTTATCTTGTTTAACATCACCTATAAGAAATTTCTTATATGCTTTAAAAGCAGTTGCTGATACTAAACAATAAGAATATATTAATTTATATTTAAAATAAAAAATAATATTAATTATAATTAAGGATAATAAATATGGCAAAATTAAATAAAGATGATATCATTTCTAGTTTAAAAGAAATGACAATGTTAGAAATTAAAGAATTAATTGAAGCTATTGAAACTGAATTTGGTGTTTCTGCTGCTGCTCCTGTAGCTGTTGCAGCTGCAGGTGGTACTGGAGAAGCTGCTGCAGCTAGTGAAGTAAGCTTAGTATTAACTAGTGCTGGAGAAAATAAAGTAGCTGTAATTAAAGTTGTAAGAGAAATTACAGGTTTAGGTTTAATGGAAGCAAAAGCTTTAGTTGATGGAGCTCCAAAACCTATTAAAGAAGGTATTAAACCAGAAGAAGCTGAAGAATTAAAGAAAAAATTCGATGGTTCTGGTGCAACTTTAGAAATCAAATAATTCTATTAATATTTTTATTACAAAACATAGAGTATATAAACACTCTATGTTTTTTTGTTTAACATCTATATTTAAAATTTGGTTTTTTAAATTATAATTTAATGTATATTTATAAGTTAGGTTTTTATATGAAGTTTAAAAGAATATTTTATTCGTTATCTTTAACGTCCATAGTTGCGGGGGGGGGGTATATTAAGTTCAATTTTAATAGAATCTAAAAAATATAAGACATTAGTTCAAAATAATATAAATTTAAATAGTAATATTCAACCAAGAAGTATTTCAATTGGTGATGGTACTTATAATATATACAATGATTGCGATGGCGGGGAATGTAAACTTGTTAGATGAAATGGCGATGGTGAAGAAGCTATAATACCTGATTTTATAACTTATAACGGTAAAAAAATATGGGTAAAGGTTATAAATCATCTTGCATTTGATTATGCGTCTGATAATTTAAAAAGAATAAAATTACCATCAAATTTAGAGCAAATATATACAGAGCCTTTTTCTGCAACTTATAATACTATTGAACAAATAACTTATAGAGATTTTAAACAATATCCAAATGATGGTTTTGTATTGCCTGACAGCGTTGGTTATTGTATGGGGTTTAGTTCTGGAAAATTTTGAAAAATAACTGGCGATGTTATTTACAGCAAAAATTTGTATAATTACACATCTTTTGAAAAATTTCCAAATGCTAGATCTTTTACTTATTCTAAAAGTTGAGGTGAGCCACCAACTCACGATATGCCTTGAACACCTTTTGGATTTGTAGATAACGGTGATGATACATATACAGCATATAGATATGAAGAA
>CASEQO010000111.1 GCA_949290035.1 uncultured Mycoplasmataceae bacterium | reverse complement strand
ATCCATAAATTCTAACTCCATTACTAACATAAAAATCTTTAAAACTGCCTTCTTTTATAACTCCACTTTCATAATATTTATTTAATGATAATTTTATATTAACATAACCTGTATTATTTATTTTTGATAATTGATTTCCATAAGCATTTTTATCTAAAATAGATATATTTAAATTACTTATAGTTAAATCACTTGGTGTTTTTTCTAAAAGATTATCAAGATTATTAAATACCAATGTTTTAAGTTCATCTAATGAAACTTCATTTAATGTTTTGCTCATAAATGAACTAGAACCATTTAACATTGATAAATCAAATGATGAAATATTTTTAGCTTTAGTTATTCATTGATAAAAACCTTCTATTACAAAAGTAAATGATTTATTATTAGAATTTGGAATAGAATTTCCTTGACTAATGTATGAACTGGGTGTTATAGTATAAGTTACTGTTCCCTTTTTTTCATCTTTAACAGGGATACTAAAATTAAAAGTTGTATCTTTATCAAAAAAATCTATTTGCTTAGAAAATAAATTTTTTGCTCTTGTTTCTAAATCAAACATACTATCAGGGATTTTTTCATTATTACCTCATGAAACTACCATACAACTAGTGTTTGCTTGAAATCCAGTTATTTCTATAGTGTTAGGTCCTATTCAATCTACTTGATTTGTACTAGTTGTTCCATTTACATATAATCTTTTTAAAGTAATATTAAATTTAATAGAACCATTATATGAATTTTTATTTATATCAGATATTTCAATATTATCTGATGACATATTAGAAACTGGATCATTATATATTAATGTTTTATTATCTATAATAACTTGTTTTAAATCATCTATACTTACATTTAATACTTCAATAGATTTAAAATTATCTGCATTAGACATTGAATCTAATGAATAAGAAGTTCTAGAATTTATAGATGTAGTTGTTGTATTAAATCCAATTATTCATGCTTCATAATTTTGATCTCTCATTGCTTCATTTTTAGGTACTCCATTGCTATATCATTTATATAACATAATTCCTACTTTAATCCTACCACCTGGAACATCTCTATCCAAAACCTCTACAGTTATATCTTTACTTGCTACATCATCTGGATATTCAGTAAAAAAATCTGACATATTCGAAGCAACTATCTCTTTTAAATGTGATACTTTTATTTCAGAAACAGGTTTTGATTTATATTCATCAACATCATTCATATTACTTAAATAGTGATCTCATTTTGAATTTCATGTAGTATTAAATATTTTGAATCCGTGAATTTCTACATTTTCTATAGGTATACTAGTTGCGGAATTAGACTTACCATCGTATCCTTTAGTTATAGTAATTGTTACTAGTCTTATACCTTTTAAATTTTGCTCATCAGTAGGAGTTTGCAATGATACATCAAAAGTTGAATCCTCTCTAAATTGAGTAGCTACAGTTTTAACTAAATCAGCAGTTAATTTACTTTCAATTTGTTCTTTTGATGCATTTTTTGCATAAGTTGATTCTAATCTTGTTAATGTAATAGCATCATTAGGTAAACTACTAGTTTTATAAGCATACCCTATACTATTCCCATTTAATACTTGAATTCCATATGAAGTGTTTATAACATGATTAGTTGAATATCCTTTTGATGGCATTAATATTATATTTGAATTAGCATCACAATCATTTCCATAGTATGGCACACTGGTACTTTCGGTTTGCCTACAACATTTTGACTTATATCATCTATATCTCAAGTCACGATAAAATCATCGTTATATTTTCCATTTCATACTAAATTATTTTGATTTCAAATACCACTAGCATCGCTTTTATCATTTAAATAAATTCTGAATATTCTATTTTTTTCCAGGAAAATGATTATGAGAATAGTCGTATGCATATAAGTATGCATAATTTCCGTATATATCACCACTATAAATATCTATATCTATTGTGCTACTATCATTAAAAGATAAATTTTTTTCAGTTATTGAAATTTCACTAGTTGTTGTATCAAAGTACCCTACTTTTATATAACTTTGATTTAAATTATCAATATATGTATATTCAATATTATCTCCTGATGTAGTAATATGTATATTATTGATAGCTTTTTGAAGATTATTATTTGTTACACCACCATATGCTGTACCTATTAGTATTTCTTTTTTACAATTTCATTCTTTATAAATAGTTAAATAATAATTGCCTGATTCATAAAGGTTAACAGTAATAAGTCAGTTTGTTCTAGCATTTAATCATATACTTCTAGCTGCTACTATAGAATACTTTGAATTATCTCCATCAGTTCTAGTAAGTTTATTAAGATTATTATCGTTGGTTTTAAAATTTCCATTGTTATCAATTCAAATTCTTGTAAATTGAATATCACTCTTAAGAGAATTATAATTCTGATTTCACATTACAAAACAGTTATCTGCTCCATATGTTTGTGTCATAAAACAATTTTTATATCACTCTCATGTTTTATTATCTCCATCACCACTTGTTGAATTATCTCCGGCACTAAAAGTTTTCGTACTAGAATACTGAATTAATCGCCCAGTTGCCTCGCTGATAGTTATTCATTAAAATGAAAATGTTTTTGTACTAAAATCAACATTTGTTAATTTAGCTATAAGAAAAACATTTGCATTTTTATAATATGCAGAATCCATTAAGGTTTTATCATATAAATTAAAATCTGATACAACTCCCCCTGAACTTTGATATTGTCATAGCAATTGTCCATTATATCCTATATAGTCAAGAGTTCCTGTGATATTATTTGGAACTAACACTCCTCTTGGTCCAGAAGTTAATGAATCATCTCTATATGCTAGAGGTTAAAAATTATAGTTAGATCCATCGGATTTTTTTATATTAATAGTATTATTTGATGATAAGGTAAAATTATCATTAGTAACACTTTTTTGATTACTGTTATCTAATTTAATATCTTTATTTAATGAGTCCATATTTTCATTAATATTAGACATATTTAAAGTACGTACTAACCCTATTGGTGCAGAAGATACTAATAGACCTAGTGAACTAACTTTTAATATTTTAGATAATTGTTTTTTATTATTATTTTTCATAAATAAAATCCTTATATAAAATAATATATTTAACAAAAATATTTTTTATTTACATTACTAAATTAAATTAGCTTTTTTAAGAGCATTTTCATGAGTGTCTAATCTCTTATTAATTTCATTGATATCTGATTTTAATTCAGATCTAACATTATCAATTTTCTTGTTAGTTTCTTCATGATTTTTAATCATTAAATTATATAAATCTCTTAGTGTTAATTCTTTCATATCTTCTTTCCTACTAATAAAAAGTATAACACAATCTTTTTAGGTTAATCAAAGGAACATAATATTATCATATTATTTTGAATTTTATTATTTAAAATTTTATTATTTAGATTTGATTGTATTTTTAATGTCTATTTTTTATGTACAAAATATTTGAAGAAAATATTTTTTATACAAAATTTACATTTTATAAACGTACATGTAGTAGACGGGGATATGAAAATGAGACAACTTCTTAAAAAAGGATTGGACCATTTTTTTTGTCACGCTTTAAAGTCTATTATATTAAATTTATTTTTTCATAATCAATTTTGCTATATTTTTATATTTTTTAATTAAATCATCTAATATATATTTACATTCATCTCATATATTTTTATCATTAAAATCAATTCCTAATAATTTTATTGTATCTAATGGGGATAAACTTGATCCCGATTTTAAGAATTTAAAATAATTATTTAATGCTTGTTTATCTTTGTTTCAAATTTTATTTGCAATAATTAATGCACATATTTGACCAATTGCATATTTATAAACATAAAAATTACCAACATAGAAATGATCTATTCTTAATATTGTAGATAATCCTATAGCATCCATTTTTTTATTTATGTTGACTTTTTTATTTGAATTTGTATATTTATTTATTAAGCTATTGTACGTTTCAAATGCAACTTCATAAGTTATTGGTTGATTATTTGTTAATCTATTTATCATTTCATATTCAAAATTTGAAAAAATAACTTGTCTTGTAGTTGTTGCAAAAAAGTTAGTTATTATTTCATCTAAAACAAATAATTTTTCTTTATTATTTTTAGATTTATCTAATAAATAATAGCTTAATAATAATTCATTTGTGATTGATGCTATTTCAGCATAAAAAATACTACATGAACAATGAATTTTTTGAGTTTTATTAAAAAAATATGAATGCAATGAATGACCTAATTCATGTGCAGCTGTAAACAATGATGAAATAGTAGAGTCATAGTTCATTGATATATAGTATTTATCAATACCTTTAGTTCCACCTATTGAATATGCTCCACTATGTTTGTTAGGTTTAGGTAATCATGATATTCATCTTTCATCAAATGCTTTTTGCAATACATTAGTATATTCATCGCCAAAGATTTTAAACGCATCTAATAGAATAGATTGAATTTGTTCTATAGTGTATTTATTTTTTATTTTAACTACATCTAATGATTTATCTCATGGATTTAATTTATTTAATCCATATGTATAAGATATTAACTTATTTCTAATAGAATAGAAACTTTTATATTCATTTGCATAACTTATAACACCACTATAAATTAAGTTAACAAATTTTAAGTTAACTTCATCAGAATCACAAACTGATTCAATATAATTAGAATATTTCCTAATTTTTGCATACTCATTTAATTCTAAATAATTATAGAAAAGTGTTTGAGTTAATATATATCGATTATCATAATACTTTGAATTAAATTCAATTCAAACATTTTTTCTTAATGTTTGATCATTTGATTTTAATAATTCAAAAGCTTTTGCAACACTAGTTATTTTATGTGTTTTATTTTTACTATCTAATACATCATCAAATTTAATTGTAGAGTCTACAACAGAAGAGTATATTTCTTCATATGATCCACTCAACTTTGAAAGTTTTGTTAATATCATTTCTTCTTTTTCAGAAAGAACTCTTTTAGATTTTTTAAATAATAACTCATATCCTCTTCTATATTCTTTTAATCTATCATCTTTTAAAAAATCTATCACTTTCTTTTTATTTTTTAAAATGATATTTTCTTCATTAGATGTCTTCATTAAAAGTGGATGAATATCAAAAGCTAATTTTTGATTTCATGATATTCAATTTTTGTTTGTTGAGTCTTCATTTAAATTGTTTGATATATAGTTATATAATCTATTAGTAACTTTTGTATATTCTTGTTCTAGATTTTTATAATTAATAAAATTATCAATTGATTTTAATTGATTATCATAACTATTGATTAAATCATTCATTTTTTTTAATCATTTTTTATATAAATCTTCAATTGATTTACCTTTTAAAATATCTTCAAGATCTCAATCATATTTTAATTTTGAATCATTCATATTATCTTCCTAAAACTTTTTGTATTTCTAATGGAGAAGCTGGCATTTTTCTTTTATGTTTAGATTTAGCTATTAAATTTTCTATTTTAGAAATTGTTTGTTTATTTAATTTAGATTTATCAATAAAATATTGATCTAAATCATCATAAGTTATTCCAATTTCTTCTTCATCAGTTTGATTTTTATATAATCCAGCAGTTGGTTTTTTTAAAATAATATTTTCAGGAACACCTAGTTCTTTTGCTAATTCTCTTATATCTTTTTTTAACAAGTTAGCTAACGGAATAATATCAGAACCACTATCACCATATTTTGTAAAATACCCAATCATAATTTCAATATGATTTGATGTTCCTACTACTAAATAATTATTTTGTTGAGCATATGAATATAATGTTATCATTCTAAGTCTTGACTTAATATTTCCAAATGATAAATCATTTTCTATTAATGTTTTTTTAAGTTTTTTATATGCTTTTTCAAGCTTAACATTTTTATAGTTTAGATGAAAATGATTTACAACTTGTAAAGCATCATTAACATCATTTTGATCGTTTTCTATATTCATACATAAAGCTAAATGATTATTCTTAAAGTATTTGTTAGCAATTGCAGAAATTAATGCTGAATCAATTCCACCAGAAACACCAAAAACTATCCCTTTTGCATTTGATTTTTCTAAATATTGTTTTATTCAATTTGCTATAAACTCAATTTTTTGATTTGCATCCATATTAGTTAATTTCATATTCTATATCTTCTCCAATTATTAAAGTATCTCCGATTTGAGCTCCTCTTTTTATAAGCTCTTCTTGAATTTTATCTAATTCAATTTTTTGATTAAATCTAACAATGTTCTCATCTGTTGTTAGTGGTATTCTATTTGATCAATATTCTATTTTCTTAGATGTTACATTTCACTTATTATTATCTAATTTAGTATACTCAATGATATCTTGTTGTTCTTTTTCTTCTTTAATTATTTTATATGCATTTGAATCATCATTTGACAGTTTCTCTTTTTCTTTTAATAATTTATAATATTGGTCAATCACATCATTTATTAAATTATCTAACTTATTTTCAAAAGATGATATTCTATAAATTTTTTGATCTTTTAAATAATTTTTTAATTCATTATATTTACTATCATCTATGTCAAATTCACTTTTTGATAATGCTATAAATATTTTTTTGTTCAAAATAGATTCGTCATATTTTTTTAACTCATTATTGATATTGTTATACGCATGAATAATATTGATATTATCTTCTTCATTACAAGATATTAAATGAATTAATATATGACATCTTTCAATGTGTTTTAAAAAATCAAAACCTAAACCTACACCATCAGATGCTCCTTCAATCAATCCTGGAATATCTGCAAAAACAATTGATTTATTATTTTTATCTTTAATAGTTCCAAGAATAGGATTTAATGTTGTAAATTGATAGTTTGCAGTTTTTGCTTTTGTGTTGGAAATAGTATTAATTAATGTTGACTTTCCTGCATTTGGATAACCTATAATCCCTACATCAGCAATATATTTCATTTCTAATATAACTTTTCTTTTTTGACCTTTTTCACCTTTTTCAAATAAATTAGGTGCTTTGTTATAACTAGACTTAAAATGAGCGTTTCCATGTCCTCCTTTTCCACCATAACAAATCACAAACTCTTGATTTGATTCTATAATGTCACAAATTATATCTCCTGTAAAATAATCATAAATAACTGTTCCTAATGGAACTTTTATTATATAATCTTCTCCATTAGCACCATGACATAATTTTGTTCCACCTTTTTGACCATCTTGAGCTCTAATTTCTTTTATATTTTTTAATTTAAATAAATCATCTTCATTGTGATCACCAATAATGACTATGTTTCCGCCATCTCCACCATCACCACCTCATGGTCCTCCATTAGCATGGTGTGCTTCTCTTCTTCAAGAGATTATACCATCACCACCATTTCCCGCAATCAATTCAATTGTAGTTTTATCTAAAAAATTCATATCTCTTCCAAAATAATATATAAATTAT
>CASEQO010000110.1 GCA_949290035.1 uncultured Mycoplasmataceae bacterium | reverse complement strand
TAATAGTTTTCAAATATTCAATAAATTAATAGTAAAATTTATATATTATTTAATTTAAATTGAGTTATTATGAAAAAAATTGTTATTGGATTATCTGGGGGAGTAGATTCATCTGTATGCTTATATTTATTAAAACAAGCATATAAAGAAGATCAAGATGTTTGTATAGAAGCTGTTTTTATGAAAAATTGAGATTCTTTTTTAAATGGTGATTTTTCATTAGAAAACAATGAAGTTGGATGTGAATCTAATGCAGATTATGAAGATGCTAAAAAAGTTTGTGATTTCTTAAATGTAAAACTTCATAAAGTAGAATTTGTAAAACAATATTGGGATGAGGTATTCCAAAAAGTTATAGATAAAATAAAAAAAGGATACACACCAAATCCAGATGTTTTATGCAATAAATATATTAAATTTAATTATTTTGAAAAATTTATTACTAACGAATTAAATGCAGATTTATTTACAATGGGACATTATGCAAAAAAAGTAATTAATGATGATAGCTCAATTGATTTAGTTATACCAAAAGACCATCATAAAGATCAAACATATTTTTTATGTGAATTAAACCAAAAGCAATTAGAAAAAGTTATATTTCCTTTATCTAATTTAAATAAAGAAGAAGTTAGAAAAATAGCTAAACAAGCAAACCTACCAAATTGAAATAAAAAAGATTCAACAGGAATATGTTTTATAGGTAATAGAGATTTTAAAAAGTTTATATCTAATTATATAGAATCAAAGCAAGGAGATATAATAGATATAAAAACTAATGAAGTTATAGGAAAACATAATGGAGCATGACTATATACTATTGGACAAAGAAAAGGTATTGGTCTATCAGGAATGAAAGAAAAATATTTTGTTATAAAAAAAGATATAGATAATAATATTATTTATGTAAGTGTAATAAATGATTATCAAAGTGACCTTTATTGTAATAAAATAATTGTTAAAAACTTTAATTGAATAAATAAAATACCAAGTGATAATAAATGTCTTTTAAGATATAGACACACTGGAGAATTATTTCCAGTAGAATTTGAAATAATAAATGATGAAGTTATTATTAAATCAATTGATAAGCTAAAGAGTGTATCGATTGGTCAATATGCAGTTTTATATAACAATGATATTTGTTGTGGTGGTGGAGAAATCTATAATACTAATTAATTTTGAAAAGGATATTAAATTATGAAATATTTAACTACAAATGAAATAAGAAGAAAATGACTAGATTTTTTTAAAAGTAAAAATCATGAAGAATTTGAATCAAAATCACTAATTCCAAAAGATGATAATAGTTTATTATGAATAAATTCTGGAGTAGCTACTTTAAAAAAATATTTTTCTGGGAAAGAAATTCCAAGCTCAAATAGAATAACTAACAGTCAGAGATGTATTAGAACTAATGATATTGAAAACGTTGGTGTAACAGCAAGACATCATACTATTTTTGAAATGTTAGGGAATTTTTCAATTGGTGATTATTTTAAAAATGAAGCAATTGAATTTGCTTTTGAATTGCTTACAAAAGAATTTGAATTTGATATTAATAAACTATATATCACTGTTTATAAAGATGACAAAATAACTTATGATAAATGAATTGAATTAGGGATATTAGAAAATCACATAATTAAATGTGATAAGGATAGAAATTTTTGAGATTTAGGAAGTGGACCGTGTGGGCCATGTACTGAAATTTATTATGATCGTGGAACTAAATACGATCCAAATAATATTGGAGAAAAATTATTTTTTGAAGATATAGAAAATGATAGATATATTGAAATATGAAATATAGTTTTTAGTGAATTTAATAATATAAACGGTGAATATCCAAAATTAGAAAAACAAAATATAGATACAGGTGCAGGGTTAGAAAGACTTGCTTCTATATTTCAAGATGTTCCTACTGATTTTGATATAGATATTTTTAAACCTTTAATTAGTGTTATAGAAAATTATAGTGAATATAAATATGATGTTGATGCGTATTTTTCAAATGACTTGGAGCAAAAGAAAATTAATAAAAATTTTAGAATAATTGTTGATCATTTTAAAGCATCTTGTTTTGCTATTGCTGATGGTGCTATCCCTTCAAATAAAGATAGAGGATATATAATTAGAAAAATATTAAGAAGAGCTAAATTATCATTATTTTTTCTAAAAATTAAAACTAATGATTTGGTTCCAAATTTAGTAGAAGAAATTATAAAACAAATGAATGATTATTATCCATATTTATCTGACAATAAAGATAAAATTATAAATAATATCTTAAAAGAATTTGAAATATTTGAAAAAACATTATCTAATGTTGAAAATTTATTTAAAAAATCTATAAATGATAAAAAAATAACTGGAGAAACATTATTTCATTTAGTTGATACATATGGTTTTCCAATTGAGTTAATTAAAGAAATAAAAGAAAATAATTCTTTTATTGAATTGGAAAATATTTATTCATTTAATGATGAAGAGAAAAAAATATTAAGAACAAATATTAAAATTGATTTTGATGAATTTAATAAATTATTTGAAGAACATAAAGAAATATCTAAGTCTAGAAATGATGTAAATTCATTTGATGTTCAAAATGCTACTTTATTAAACTTAGATATTCAATCTAAATTTGATTATTCATTAAGAAAATGTAAATCAAAAATATTAAAGATGTTTGATTTAGATTTTAATGAAATAGATAGTATAACCAATAATGATTGTTATGTTCTTTTAGATAAAACATGTTTTTATGCTACAAGTGGTGGACAAGTAAATGATATTGGCAAAATAGATAATTATTTTGTAATAGATGTATTTAAAGCACCTAATGGGCAACATATTCACAAAGTGAAAAATGCAACTTTAAATATTAATGAAAATGTTATTTGTAAGTTGAAATGAAATAGAAGAAAATATTGTACTATTAATCATACAACTGAGCACTTAATACATTCAGCGTTAAAAAATATTATTGATAATAATATAAAGCAAGAAGGTGCTTTTAAATCTGATACTAAATTAACATTTGATTTTCAATATCCTACAAAATTAACAAATGAACAAATTAGAGAAATAGAAAACTATATTGATAGTTTAATTAAGAAAGAAATTGATATTGAAATTATTTATACTAATTTTGAAAATGCAAAGAAAATGGGTGCATTAGGTTATTTTGAAGATGTTTATAAAAAAATAAAAGGTGATTTAAGAGTTGTAAAAATTGGAGACTCTTCAATAGAATTGTGTGGGGGAACACATCTACCAAATACAAAATACATAGATCAATTTAAAATATTGAAATGTGAGAGCAAAGGTTCAGGTTCTTGAAGAATTGAAGCAATAACAACATCTTATAAAATAAATAAATATATTGAGCAAATTAAATCTCAATATTTAAGTGATATTGATGAAAAAATAGAAAATTTAAAATCTTTAAATTTAGATATTTCTAAGCTAGAAGAATTGAAAAATAATTTTTTAAATTTATTTAATGATATTAATGAAAACTTCAAAGAAATTATAGATTATAAGTCATCTATTAATAATTTATATCAATCTATAATGGTTGAATATAATAAAAATAATGAAGAAAATGAAATCAATTTAATAAAAGAAAAATTTATTGACTTAAATGATAAATATATAGTAGTTAATAATTTTAATCAAAAATCAATTCAATTAGCTATTACAGAATTAATGAATGAACACCAAGATAGACCATTTTTTTTATTTAATGAAATAGATGATAAATTACAATATTATGCTGGTTGAAATAAAAATACTAATAAATTGGATTTTTCATTAATAATTAAAGAATTTAATACCATCTCTAATGGTAAAGGTGGTGGAAAAAAAGAATTTGCTCAAGGTGGAACTTCTAATAAAGATAGTTTAGAACAAATGATAAATTATATTAATAGTTTGGAATATTAATGAATAAAAGAATATTAGGTATAGACTTCGGGACTAAAACTATAGGTCTAGCAATTTCTGCATTAGGTATATCAATGCCTTATCAAAATTTAACAAATGATAATAATTCTATTACTAAGATTTGTGAAATTTGTAATGATGAGAATATTGATTTAATTGTTTTAGGACTACCTTTAAATGCCTCTGGAACTGAAAGCGATAGAACTAAAATAGTAAAAGAGTTTTTTAATAAATTAAAACAATCTACTAATATAGAGATAATATTAATTGATGAAAGATATTCAACAAAAAGGGCAACAGAATCATTAAAAAATAATAATTATAAAAGTAGTAAAATAAAAACTATAAAAGATATGAATGCTGCTTGTGTTATCTTAAACGATTTTTTAGAAAGTAATAAATAGTATATGTCTATTTTAGAATTAAAGAAATTATGTATAAAAGATAATATACCAATTATAAGAGATGATATGATACCTTTTTTTGAGGAATTTATTATATCTAATAATATTAGTTCTATATTAGAAGTTGGAACAGCATATGGGTATAGTTCATGTTGTTTTTATAATATAAATAATAATTTAAGTATAACTTCAATAGAAAAAAATCTTGACTCACATAAAATTGCAAAATCGTTTTTACCAAAAAATATTAAATTATTAAACATTGATGCTTTTGAATTTAATACAAGTAATAAATATGATTTAATATTTATTGATGGACCAAAATCAAATCAAAAAATATTATTAGAAAAATACATAAATTATTTAAATGAAAATGGATTTATTATAATAGATAATATTTTCTTAAATGATATAAAAAAGAAGATACAAACAAATAGTAGAATTAATTTAATTAAAAAAAATGATGAGTTTGTATCATTTTTAAAAACTACAAACGAATATAATGTAAAAATACTTGATATAGCTGATGGAGTAGCGATTATATGAAAAAAATAAAATTAAGTGTTAATTGTTGAAATGAAAATTTGTTTTATAAATTACTTAATACAAAAGTAGATAAAATAATTTTTGGAATAAAAGGTTTTTCATGCAGATTTAATAATTATATTACATTAGATCAATTAAGAAATATTGTAAAAAATAAAAATGATAAAAAAATATCTATTTGTTTAAATAATCTATACCATGAAAATGAAATTAAATCTCTAGAAAAATTATTAAAAGAACTTTCAACTATTAATATAGATGAGTTAATATTTCATGATTTTGCTATAGCGCAAATAGTTTATGAAAATAATTATGATTTTAGATTAAATTATAACCCAGAAACATTAAATGTAAATTATGGACAAGTAGATTTTTTTATAAAAAATGGTTTTAGTGCTTTTACATTAGCTAGAGAGTTATTAATAAGTGAAGTTATAGAAATTGCTAATAATAAAAAAACATTAGAAATAGAAATGCAAATACATGGATTTACATTTTTTATGCATTCTAATTGAAAAATTATTTCTAATTTTAAAAAATATTTAGATACAAAAAATGAAGAATATGATGATAATTCTAAGTTTTATGAAATTAGAGAAGACTTGAGAACATTAAAAAATTTAATATATGAAGATCATTTTGGAACTCACATGTTTTCAGGATTTGTTTTATGTGGTTGTAAGAAAATAAAACAATTAGAAAACATTGATTACTTAAAAATAGATCCTATTTTTAGAACAGAAAATTGAGCTATTAATGTAATAAATATATATTATGATTTATTAGAAAACAGAATAGATGAAAATGAATGTTACAAAAGATTATCTAATCTAGAAAAAGAATATAAATTATCTGAATCTTTTTTAGGAAAGATTAGTGAAATGCCTCATATTGAAAAAGGAGTTGATAATGAGCAATAAATTACATGAATTATTAGCTCCAGCAGGAAATTATGAAAAAGCATTATATGCATTAGATTGTGGAGCTGATGCTATTTATATAGGACCTAAAGCATATTCATTAAGAGCTAGAGCTTCAAATTTTGAAATAGATGAAATTAAATCTATAACTGAATATGCACATTCTCAAAACAAAAAAGTATATGTTGTATTAAATATATTGTGTCATAATGTACATTTAAAAAATTTTCCTAATTACTTTAAACAAATTAGTGATTGCAAAGTAGATGGTATTATATGTGCAGATTCATTTATTATTTCACAAATAAGTGAAATAGATAAAAATATGGAAATACATGTATCTACTCAGCAATCAATAACCAATTCAAAATCTGCACTATTTTGAAAAAGAAATAATGCTACAAGAGTTGTGTTAGCTAGAGAAGTTAATTATGAAAATTTAAAAATGATATCTAATAAATTAAAAGATATTATTGAAATAGAATTTTTTATTCACGGTGCAGTTTGTATATCGTATTCAGGAAGATGTACTATGTCTAATAATTTTTCATTTAGAGATGCTAATATTGGTGGTTGTGCTCATTCATGTAGATGACTTTATAATATTGAAAATGAAGATATTAAAAATAAATTTACTATGTCTGCAAAAGATATGGCATTAATCTATGATATAGAAAAATTATTAGATTTAGATATAGCTTCATTTAAAATAGAAGGTAGAATGAAATCCATTTATTATATTGCTTCTATTGTTAGTGCATATAGAAAAGCAATAAATCAATATAAATTAGATAAAATAGTTAGTGATAAGACAAAATTAGAAGTTAAAAAAGCTGAAAATAGGCAAACTTCAACAGCTTGTTTTTATAACTCTAATTTTGAGCAAATGTTATATGATGATCATGATAAAGAAGTAAAGCAATGTTTTGCTTTTATAGTTTTAGAAAAAATAAATGATTATTATATAATAGAATGTAAAAATAATTTTAATAAGGAAATGAATTTTGAATGCATTAGTTTTAGTCATGATCCATTTGAATTTAAAATATTAGAAATAAAAGATGAAGAAGGTAATTATTTAGATGTTGCTAATAAACCTTCTAAAAAATATTATATAAAAATAGATAACAATGAATTATCAAAAAAAGATATAGTTAGATGAATATAAAAACCAGATAATAATTTATCTGGTTTTGTTTTTCTATATTGCAATATTTATTTTTTATGAAACACCTATTTCATCTCATTTAGGCTCATCTTCATTATCAATATTGTATAAATTATATATAGATTGTCATGCTATTGGTGCATTAGTTTGGTTTTCAGTAAATGCTGTATCTTTACCCATACTAGTGATATTAGTTATAGGTTCATTAAAATCATTTAGTGAAACACTTAATGGTTTATTTGATTTTGTATTAAACGCAATCATACCACTATTTTGTAAATCGCCACTACCTGCTGCAGTTTGCATATCTGGTCTTATAGTTTGAATATAACTTATTAAATCTCTATATTGAATTGCAGTTTCGTCATTTCTAATATATTGACCTTCTAATAGTTGTCAGTTATAAGGTAGTTCACTAAATTCTAGAGTTCCTATTTCTTGACCTATTTGATGATAATACATTTGCATAATTGCTGTTTGATCTCATGTTTGGAATGGATCACATTGTTGAATAGTTTCATATCATTTAGCATCTTGACCTTTTTCAGAAGGTAATGGATTATCTATAAACATTATTATTTTTACATCTTTATATGGTGATCTAGTATAATCATTAAATCATCAATTAAAGAAATT
>CASEQO010000109.1 GCA_949290035.1 uncultured Mycoplasmataceae bacterium | reverse complement strand
TTTAGTTTTTTAATGCATTCATCTAACATTCATTTGTTTTTCTCCTTTCTATTTTTAGATAAATTATGGGCGATATTTTATAGCAAATACCTCCTCATATTATATATATGTTAAAAAAAATCAAAAAACACTGAAAAAATTTTTAAAATTTCTATTTTGCCAAAAGTATTAATATATTGTATACATTAATAAAAATACAAAAAAATCACATTATAATAATGACAAAAGTAAAAAATAACATAAAAATATACATGAATAATAAAATCAACAATAATTTATATTTATGATTAAAAAAGTCTTAATTTTCAATTTTTTAATGATAAACATTCTAATATAAATTTTACTTTACAAAATAAAAGAATACAATAAAACTAGGAAGAAGGTATTTATGAAATTAAAAATTAAAAAATATCTAATTTGTGGTTTAGGTATTTTAATGCTTTCAACACCACTATCAATATTTATAACTTCTTGTTCTCGAAATGATGAGTCTTCAACTACTCCAAACACACCAGTTGCCCCACCACCAACTAGTCCAAGTGTTCCATCATCAAATGTTCCTAATCCTATTGGTGGAAATACTACAACAAATTTAAGTGTTGACAAATATTTAAATGTTATTAACACTTTAAAATTAACTAATAAAACAGATATTAGTCAATTAACTAATGATATTTTAAATAATTCATTGCATTCAATTGCTGAATATCAAAGTATGCAACTATCAATTGTTAGTGGAAGTCAAATTAATGGTCAATTAACATTAAAACTTACAGGACAATTTGATACAACTAACTATGATGAAAATATTGTGATTAGTGGTTTTGAAAAACATGATGTTAGTCAAACATTCACTTTTGGTGAAATCGTAATTGATAAGGAACTTTGATTCAATAATTTTCAACCAATTAGTGGAGTTAATAATAATTTATCAATGACAAGTGATAAAATATTGATCAAAAATATTTTTACTAATACATCAATAGCTTTTACTATAAATGGTAGTTTGGAATCTTATAAGTTAAATAATTTACCTTCATATATAACTATTAAAGATATATCTATAACAAAAAATGGGACTAACTATAATTTAGATATTACTTTTAATAATGAATCAAAAAAATTTGAAAATAATCAATGAGTCATTGAACAAACTACACCAATTATTGCTACAAGAGATAATCAAATAACTTTACCTACTTTTAATGAGTTAAAAAAATTTATGATTGATCAATTAGTTTTAAAAGAAGATGAACTTAGCAAATACTATGCATCATTTTTCTATGGTAAATATTTGTATGATAAAGATTTAGGCAATAATTTATCTATTATTTTGGATTATATTAAAAATGGTGATGAAATAATTAATAAATATAAAGAAAAATATTGTCCAAATAAGACACTTTCACTAATTTTACCTAATCAAGACTTTGGTGTTGATGATTATAATGGTTCTTTAAGATTTAATGTTGCATTAATTGATCAAGATGATCCAAGTAACATAGTAACACAAAAAACATTTGAATATACTGGTTTTAAACATTTAACTAATTTGGTTGATGGTACAGCATATAATAACCAATTAATGATCAAATCAACTTCTAGTTTTGCTACTCAAATTATTAAATTTTATTCAACTAGAATAAAAGAAGTTTTTACTAGTCATAATTCTTATCAAGAATCATTACCGACATTTTCAAATAGTTTTAAAAATATTTATAATTTTTATGATCCAAACAAATCTAATCAAATTACAAAAAATCAAGATTTATACATTTCAATGCAAATATTTGGAACCGAATTTAGAATGATTGAAAGTGCAAATGATGCTATTTCAAAGCAATTAAATATTAATAATGGTTTATTTAATATGGGTGATAATGACTTTAGCAATAATACTTTTTATATTGAAGGAATAAGCTATTTAAGTTCAAGTAGCGATAAAATAACCATTAGTTACAATGTCGATACAAATAGAACATCAATTGAAATTACAACTTCAATAGAAATCATTCTAGCAAATGGTGAATCTACAACTCAAAATGCTACTATATATTTATCATTAGTTGAATCAGAAATTCCTAAATAAGTTGTCATAAATATTTTAAGTATTATATAATAATTTTGCTATTACAATATTTAGTGGCGAACCGTGTCAGGGTAGAAATACAGCAGCACTAAGTGTAATCTTTATATGTGTAATAGCACTTATATAATTTTAATCTCCCATATGGGAGATTTTTTATTCTATTTTTTCACTAACACTTATTTCTTGTTTTTTAGTATTTTCAATTTTCTTATATAATGTTATTGCAAAACCAAATGTTATAATTATGCCAATAAAAGAAAATAATGAAATATAAGGAAATAGAAATACAAATAAGCCAAGACCTAGAGAAACTGATGTTAAAATTATTGTAATAATGAGGTTTCTTTTATTGTTTTTTTTAAATTATCTTCTATATTTTTTGATTGTAATAACATTAAAATGATAATTACAAAAGAACCAATTATTGATGTACCTTCAACTATTAATGTAATACATCCAAGTATTAAAAAAGAGATTACC
>CASEQO010000108.1 GCA_949290035.1 uncultured Mycoplasmataceae bacterium | reverse complement strand
TCACCTTTGTTTTCTGGTAAGAAAGTAACTTTAGTTTCAGGTAATAATTCTTGTAATCTTTTAGCAACTACTTCTAATGATTTAGTACCTTTTTTAATATCTTCTAATGATTTAATTCTTCCTAAGTGAGAAAGAACTATAATTTTAGAGTTTTTATCAATTAAATATTTTAATGTATCTAATGCTGATACAATTCTTTTTTCGTTTGTGATTTTTCCATCTTTAATTGGAACATTTAGATCTAATCTAACAATCACAGTTTTATTTTCTACATTTACATCATGTAAAGTCTTTTTATCATAACGCATGTGAAATTTTCTCCTATTAAAAATATTTACAAATAAAATTATATAATATATAATTACATATGTAAAAATTAAATACATATGCAGATGTAGTTCAATGGTAGAATACAACCTTGCCAAGGTCGAGATGCGGGTTCGATTCCCGTCATCTGCTCCATATTAAGATTAAACCTTAGATTCTAAATCTAAGGTTTTTATTTTGATATTAACTAATTAAAAAAATCATTAAACTTATTTAAACTTTTTTCTAAAATCGAATATATCTATTAAAAGACTTTAAAAATTATTAATTAACAAAAATTAGTTATTGTTTAATTCATTAATTTTTTCTAATGTAACTAAACATTCATTTTTCATAAATTCTATTAATTTTGGTTGTTCATCTTGGTTTTCGTAGAAATTATTTCTTAGTCTTTTATATTCAGTAACTTTTTCATTTTGAACATAAAAAAATCCTATTCCTGAATGTAATAAAACTATATTAATAAATAAACTAGCAGTTCTATTATTACCATTTGGAAATCATTGTTCTTTAATCATTTGAGTACCTATTTTAAAAATAAAATCGAGTAATTCTTGAGTTTTATTTAAACTATTTAATTCATTTATTTTATTAACAATTTCATTTAATTTTTGATTAATTTCACTTTCTTCCCATTTTGCAGGTGGCAAATAATTAATATTTTTTAATATTACTTGATGAGTTCTAATTTTCCCGCATCTTGAATCTTCATAATTTCCTATTAGTGAATTTATATCTTTTATATTTTCTACATCAAATATAAATACTTCGTTACTCATATTAAAGTTAAGATAATGGTTTTTGTATGCTTTTCAAATACCTATAATCATAAAAAATGCATTCAAAGAAACATTTTTTAGTTCTGGTATTTCGTTATTTAAATAGGATCCAATAATTTTGTCTGTTTCTCCAGTAGTTACTTTAAAATTTTCAATTTCAGCAATAGCACTATAAATTTTGTTTTGATTTTCATAAAATCAATTTTTTATAGTTTCTCGATCATAAAATTTTTTTATCATATATTTGCCTCTAAATTAATTTATTATTATAAAAAATACCTTTGTCTGTAACTAAACAGTAGAAATTTCCAATAATATCATCATAATATTCTGGATAAATTTGATTATTTTCCATAATAATGTTTTTATTTTCTGTATCAATATAAAAATACTCACATTTAATTTCTGAATTTGTTAGTGATAAAATAGCATTCATACGATTTTTTAACAATATTAAATTATCACTTATGTTATTTTTGAAATATGCTTTTAGTATCATATAAACCTCTTAATTATTTTAACATTATAAAAATTAAGTGAATTTAAATGTTTATAAATTTAAATGTTATTAATAATAATTTACATTTCTATTAATAAGTACATAAAAAAATATAAAGATATCTAAAACAAAAAAATGAGACATTCATTATAAAGAAGAATATCTCATTTATATAAGTAAATTTTTTTCTAAATCTACATAACTCCGCACAAATACAATATTATAAAAATATTAAACATATTAAAAAAGTTAAATAAAAAATAGAACATATTATAAAAATAATTATCTTTTCTCATTTCATATTTTTTAATTCATAATTAAAATTTATTTTTTCATTTATAAAAACAAAATATTTATTATATTCTTTTAATAAACAATGATTTTGCTTAAATAAAGAATAAAATTTATTTTTGACTTCTTTATAGTGATAAAAATTATATGATAAGTATCCTAGTATTATGAATATGAAACTACCACTAAGAAATCATAATAAAATTCTTCCTGTTTCTTTATCTTTAAATAAATAAAATTGAAATACAAACGCAATTAGTGAAATATCAATAAATATTAAAATGATTTTGTAAAAAATACCAATAATTCATATTAAATTTATAAAAGGATCGATTTTATTTGCGATCTTATTTTTTCTAAAATTTAGAAAATAAACATAATTTTCTTTTAAAAAATATTTTTTATATTTTCTTTTTTCTCTAAAATCATTTAATCATTGTTTTATCATTATATAATTCCTATCTATTTAAAACGCTTCCTTTTCTATCTCAGACACATAAACATTTATTTTATGTCTATCAAATCCAGATACTAGAAATAAAGCTTGTCCTTGCTTAGCTTTAGCAACATATAGTTTTTCATCTTCAGTCAATCCACTTCCATATGATTTAAACATTTCACTAACATCTTTTAAATCATCTGGTGCTAGATTAAAAAATAATGAATATTGTGTATTATTAACAATAGCTTTGGTTTTCTTAGCTACATTATCATTACTTATAAAGTCACTAGGACTTTGACTAATGATAACTATTGATCCATTTCTTTTTCTAATTCTTTTAGACATTTGATAGATAAAGTCTAGTGCTATTGGATTTTGTTCATCTATCATTACATGGGCTTCATCAATAATGATAGCTATAGGTTTTTTAGAATAATCATTGTCTTTAATAATGTTTTGAATATAATTCAAGCTTAAAAATAATTGTGCTTGAATTATTCTTTGATTATTCTTTTCAAATAATGAATTAACATCAAAACAAGCAATATCTTTATCTATATTTATAGAAGTATGCTTGTTATATAAAAATGATAATTTACCATCATTTGAAAACTCACTTCTTAAAATTTCATGAACATATAATATGTCTTTTTTATCATAAGAAGATTTAATATCATTTTTATTAGATATAGCATACTTATAAATATCTTCAAATATAGGTCAATCATTGTTTTCTAATTTACTAAAATCTTTTAAATGGAACTTTTTATAAAAATAAAAAGCTTTTATTAAATTAGTTAAATATAAAAGTTGTTGAAAACTAATATCATTGAAAAGAATTTGAAAGAATGTTTCTAATAATATTAAATGATTT
>CASEQO010000107.1 GCA_949290035.1 uncultured Mycoplasmataceae bacterium | reverse complement strand
TTCCATACTTTGTATATTTGAAATGAATTTATTTGTCATTTTTCAAAAAATATTTTCCTTATAATAAGTTAGATTATTATTTTTCTCCAAATATTTAAAAGTAATTAAATCACTTTTTTTTTCTAATCACTTAGAAATTATTTTTTTAGAATAATTTATATTTATTTGATCATCTCCATCAATAAATGATATTATTTCTCCTTTAGAATTATTAATGATTAAATTTCTATTCATTGAAACATTTTTGTATTTTGTTTTTATTAAAATTATATTATCAACGTTTTTTATTTCTTTTTCTATTATATAAAAATTAAAATTTGTAATTGAATCTAATACACAAACAATTTGAACATTTTCGTGTATAATATTTGGCAATATATTATTTAAAAAATTTTCAACTTGACTATTTATTACAGTTACACCAATAGTTAGTAAAATTGAATTCATGTTTTAACCTCTAAATTTATTTAATATATAAATAACATTTATTTTGTATAATGGACACACATATGGCACCACTAAACTAATACTACCATAATAGGATGATTTGTGACAACAAATCGTCCTGTTTTTTAAACATATTGAACCAATTTAGATATAAATTGGTTCAGAAAGAATTATTAACTAGTAATTTTAGATAATTCTTGAATTCTTTGTATTGATTGAATAGGAATCATAAAACGATCCTTATATCTAACGTCGTATCTTTTTTGACTTAACTCATGGTAATAGTGATATCTTGAATAATTGTAATAGATTGAAAAAACTTTTATAACATTGTAAACATCTTCAAAAGTTTGACATAGTTTTAGAGATCACTTACATTCATCGTCAATAGTTTTATGATATCTTTCTATACATCCATTTGATTGAGGATGTCCTAATTTAATATTTCTTTTTATAATATTTCTTTCTTTTAATCATTTTTTATAAGATGTTGTAGCAATAAAATTAGTATCTTTAAACATCATTGCATTATCTGTTTGCATACTAATTATTTTTATTCCAATAGATGAATAAAATTCATATGCTTCATTTAATGCTTCAATAATATTTATAGAAGTTCCATCTCTAAGAACTTTTGAAAATACTATTCTAGTTGCAATATCAATAACATTAAAAATAGTTATTTTATTTTTTAATCCATTTTCATTTACACCTAATATTTTTAAATCCATTTGTGTATTACCTGGACTTAGAATATATTTTCTTAAAACATGTCTTTTAGATACTTTAGACACGTTATACATGTATTTTCCTTCATATTCTAGGTATATTTTTATCATTGTTTTGTATGTAATAGATGAAAAGTCTCCAATATGTCCTAAAACATTGTCTTTACATAGTTTTAATCATATATTTTGCATATTATCGTATTTAAACTCTATTTGTGCTTTTACATATTGAGCAATAGCTATTTTTTGTTTCTCTGTATATTTGCAATAAGGATTAATAGGTCTTTTAGATTTCTGAAATAAGTTTTGAAAATTAATTTCAATTTTAGCTAATTTCTTTATAAATTCGTCTTTGAATCTATAGAAAGTTCTTTTTGATAAAATATGATCTTTATTATCAATTTTTAATTGTTTTAAATTCTTAAAGAATTTATTTATTCCTTTATCAAAATTAACAATCTCTTCCATTGTTTTAGTTAATCTTGCAAATCTATTATCTAAATTTAAGTATTGATATTTTTCTTTTTCTTCATATAAGATCTTATCTTTGCTTTCAATATCTAATTTTATTTTATTGTATTCACTATTAAATAAATTGTAATAACAATAGCTTATAAAATAAGTTTGATTTTCAAAAGGCAAAGACTGTATCTTTTGTAAATAATTATTAGAGAATGGTTGGTTATAAAACATTTCTTGATGTTTTGCATAAAAATTGTTTATCATAAATATGTTACCTTTCCGTTCAAAATTCAATGGTAACAAAGGTGTGCTTATGCACATCTTTTTTATTTAGTTACCACTTATATTTTAAACTATTAAAAATTTAAAGATAAGTGGTGCCAAATGTTTGTATAAGAAACAAAATAATTTTACAATCATTAAAAAATATGATTTAATTATTAAGTATATTAATTTAAGCTGTGTATAAATAGTTTATTTATACTGTGTTTAAAGAGAAAGGATATAATTATGGCTATTAGCAAAGAGCAAAAAGCAAAAATAGTTAAAGAATTTGGTAAAGACCCAAAAAATACAGGATCTACTGAAGTTCAAATAGCTATATTAACTGCTGAAATTAAAGAATTAACAACTCATATGGTTAATAATAAAAAAGACTTTATATCTAAAAGAGGTCTTCAAATGAAAGTTTCTAAAAGAAGATCTTTATTAACTTATCTAAAAAATACAGATATTCAAAGATATAGAAATTTAATTGCTAAATTAGAAATAAGAGGTAATTAATCAAATAAAAAACTAGTATTTAATACTAGTTTTTATTTTTTAAATTTCATAAAAAATCAATATATTACTATTAAATAGTCATTGTTATCTAATATTTATTCTAATAAAAAAAGATAATTATAATAGATTATCACTACTAATACAAATTATTTTAAAAATATTCAATGTATATAATAGATTTAATATTGAATATAATTTTGTTATTTTTTCATGTACTATTTATATTTAATAGTTAAAGATAAGTGGTGCCAAATGTTTGTATCAGAAACAAAACACAAAAAAGTTGTGTTAAATTTTATGTTAAATTTTAATGTTAAATTTTAAACAAAATAACATTTATTTATTTTGTGTTAAATTTTAAACAAAATGTCCCTATGATTAACCTAAAAAAATTAATCTTTTAAAGACTATTAATTTGATAATATCATATTTT
>CASEQO010000106.1 GCA_949290035.1 uncultured Mycoplasmataceae bacterium | reverse complement strand
ACAAAATATCTAATTTTTATTACTTTTATTTATGTAATTTTGTATATTTCTAATATAAATATTTATGTAAAACAAAAGATTATTTTATATATAATATTAATGTTATTTTTGAGGTAATATGATATTCTTAAAAAAAATTGAAGCAAAAGGTTTTAAATCCTATGCTAACCCAGTAGTTTTAGATTTAAATGATAACATGGTTGGAGTTGTTGGTCCTAATGGTGCTGGTAAATCCAATGTTATTGATGCTATCAAATGAGTTTTAGGTGAAAAATCACATAAAGCATTGAGAGGTAAAAAATCTGATGATATGATTTTTCATGGTTCACAAAATGCTCCTGCAAGTGAATATGCAGAAGTTAGTTTGACATTTGATAATTCAAGTAAAGTATTATATTCTGATTTAAATGAAATAGTTGTTACTAGAAGATTATATAGAGGGTCTGGTAATAATGAATATATGCTTAATGGTAAAGAAGCAAGATTAAAAGACATACAAGACATATTTTTAGATACAGGGTTATCTAAAGGTTCTTTGTGTATTATTTCACAAGGTACTGTTAATTGATTTGCAGATGCAAAACCTGAAGAAAGAAGAAAAATATTTGAAGAAGCTGCAGGTATTGGTAGATATACAAAAACTAAACAAGAAAGTTTAAGACAATTAGAAAGAGCTCAAGCAAATTATAATCGTGTAAGAGATATAGTAAAAGAATTAGATAGAGATCTAAAAAAATTAGAATCACAAGCTGAAAAGCTAAAAAAATATAAAGAATATAGACATGAACTAACTGAATTAGAACTTAAATCATTAGTAAAAGATGTTATTGAAAATAAAACTAGATTAGAAGAGATTAATAAAAAATTAATTGATTCTGAAAATAATAAAAGTTCTATGACACCTCAACTTTCCATTTCAGAAAAAGAAAGAGAAATGCTTTCAACTATGTTAGATGAAACTGATAGAAACATTTCAGAAGCTAATATTAATTTACAAAGAATTAATGAAAAGATGATGAATCTAGAAATTGAAAAATCAGTTTTTGAAAATGATTTAAAATCTAAAATAGATTCAAAAGATATTAATGAAAAAATAGAAGCATTAAATCAAACTATTTTAAATATAGATGAAGAAATTAAAAACAAAAGAAAATTAATTGAAATTAATGAAATTGAATTAAAAGAAGCAGAAGAAGAATTAATTAAATTTAATCAAATTAGAGAAGAGTCTAATAAAAATTTTATTGAATTTAATTCAGAACTTTCATCTAAAAAAACATTACTTTCAACATATGAAGAATATGCTAATGAAAATTCAAACATGCCAGTTGGTGCAAAAACTATTATTGAGAACAAAGATGCTCTTTCAGGTATTCATGGAATAGTTTCTAGATGTATTCAAATGGATGAAAAATATGAAAAAGCTATTTCAACTGCTTTAGGATCAAATATTAATAATATAATCGTTAATACAAATGGTGATGCAAAAAAAGGTATTGAATTTTTAAAAAATAATAGAGCAGGTACAGCTACGTTTATGCCTATATATAATTTATCTCCAAAATATATAGCGCAAGATTATTTAGATGTAGCATCACAACTTCCAGGATATATTAATATTGCATCTAATTTAGTTAAATATGAAAATAAAATATTCAAGACTGTAATAGATATTTTATTAGCTAGAACATTTGTAGTAGAAAATATTGATAGTGCTATTCAAATATCTGAATATACTAAACAAGCTTTTAAAATAGTTACTTTAGATGGAGATGTTATTTCTCCAGGTGGTGTTGTAAAAGGTGGTTTTAATAAACAAAATAATTCATTATTTAATTTAGATGAAAAAATAGAGTTTATTAAAGAAGATATTGAAAACTTAACATCAAGAATCGAAAGTGAAAAGATCTCTATTGAAAAATCTACTTTGAAAACATCAGAGTTGCAATCTATTATTAATGAAAAGAAAAATAATATTTCTAAATACAATGAAAATTTAATTGATTTAGAAAAAAATATTTCTTATTATAAAGCTGAATATCACAAAGTTTCTGAAACTGTTCAAGGGTCACCATCAAATAGTGGTGATGGTCCATCTGCATCAAGTAAATCTAATTATCAAATCATTATTCATAATTTAAATAATCTAAATATCGAAAGAGAAGGATATTTAGAAAAAATTAAGATCAATGAAGAAAAGAAAAATAGTCTTAAATCTAAATTAACTATTCTTGAACAAAACATTCAAGAATCAAGAAAATTATTAGATAGTGATAATGAGATTATCTT
>CASEQO010000105.1 GCA_949290035.1 uncultured Mycoplasmataceae bacterium | reverse complement strand
TTATTTAATATATTTACTTAAATTCTATTTTCTTCAAATCTTATCTTTTTGATAACTTTCTAAAGCTAAATTTTTATATTTATCGTATTCTAATTTATCTTGATCAAATGTAGTTAAATTATTAATTACATCATTATATCAAAACATTGATGATTTAGGAAATCTAGATAATGTCTTATTTTCAAAATCAACACCAACTAAACCATATTTTTTTCTATATCCTCCAGATGGAGAGAATATATCACAATATGTTCATAAAGAATATCCTATAAATGGTATACCTTGATCAATAGCAATTTGAACTTGTTGTAAGTGTTCATTTAAATAATCTATTCTATATGTATCATTTACTATTCCGTTTTCTCTAACATCAAAATATCCTATACCATTTTCAATAATCATTAATGGTCTTTGATATTTTTCTCATAAGATTTTAGCACCAACTGATAAATATTCTGGTTTAATTAATCAATTTCAAGAAGTATATCTTTCTGTTTTAGGAAATACTATATATGCTTCCTTAGTAATAAATGTTTGTGGTTCTACTTGTCATTTAATTTTTTTTTTTAATCTTTTTGGATTAGCTATTATAGCTGGTCTATAATAATTTCATCCAATTAGATCTAAAGTATTTTCTTTTAAGATTTTTAAATCTTCTTCTAAAACCATATCATTTAATTTAAACTTTTTAATAGCATCATGGAAACATTTTGGGAAAGTACCTAAAATGTTTGGATCTAAATATAAGTTTAAATTATATTCATTAAAGATTTCACATGCTTTTATATCATCTTTATTTTTAGCATCATAAGGTAATGGAGGGCATCAGTCATGGTCTATTCCTAATAACGCTTTTTGTGATACATAACCTTGTTTTTTAGCTAATTCAAATTCTTGTTTAGCAATCGCTCCTGAAATTGATAAATAATAAACAGCTTTTCAAAATTCTTTTTCATCTTTTTTTCTAGGAGGGTTATAGTCATCTAAATAAGCTGAAACTGTATAAGTAGAGTTTTCATCGTTTACATAGAATATATCTGTATATTTTCCTAGTCTAGTAAAAATTACTCTAGCAAATTTTCTAAAAGCTTCTAAAAACGCTCTTGAACTAGTTCCGCCTTTTTCTTCTAATCATAGAGGCGAATCTCAATGGTATAAAATAGGAATAAGTTTAATTCCTTTTTTGTATAAAGCTTTAAAAGCTTTTTCATAGAATTTTATACCTTCTTCATTTACTTCATCTTCATTATTTGGAAAAATTCTTGCTCAATCCATATTGTATGTAAAACCATTTACACCAATTTTTTTCATGATTTTAGCATCTTGCTTATATCTATTGTAGTAATCTGCAGCTACATCAATAGATGCTATTTCTCTTGCAGCTACACCTTCAGGAGGAATATAATAATTTTCAATTGTGAATTTATCTCAATTAGAATGTTTTCTACCGCCTAATAATCTACCACCTTCTATTTGATAAGAACATGTAGATGTAGAGAATATAAAGTTACTTGGAAATTTTTTCATAATTAAATGCCTTTCATATTATTAATTTTCTTTATTTGTTTAATCATTTGATTTTGATTATATTTCATTATTCTATACTTCCTATTTGTATTAGGGCCTCAAAAACTTGAAAACTCAAAATCAAATTTTATTTTATTATTGATAATAGATATAGCTAGTGTATATTTATCATCACATTGGTTTCAATAATATTTTGCAAGATTTTCTTGCTTATTATAATAATCAATATAATAAACAATAGAATTTTTATTTATTTTTGAAGTAAATTTATTGATCGCATCAAAATTAGATTTGATTTGATAATATTTCTTTAATAATTCAATAAATTCTTGAATATTACTAATATTTTTTAATTTTATTTTTTTAGAATATTTTTTTATTGAATTAAATTGACTTAAGTCATCTGGGATTATTCCATTATTGTTAATAACTAATTGTGTAGAATAACCTATATTTTTAATTTCCTTTTTAAAATTTCTTTTTAATAGATTTAATCCAATAGTATCTTGTAAGCCTCAAAAAGGTGTTTGTTTGTAGATATGTTGAGTACATCTTAATATAGTTCCACTAAATATGTACTTTTTTCTAACTAAAAATTTTAATCAATATTTATCATTATTAATTTTTCAATTAATTTCAAGTGTTCTTTTTTCAGGAATAAATTCTTCTATTTCATAATTAACTAATATGTCATTAGTTTTTAGATTAAATTTTAATCCTTTTTGAATGTCATCGTTTATCTTAAATGTTTTTTTAAATGTTTCTAAAAAACATTTTCAAACAAATTCTTGATCTTTATTTTTAAATTTATATTTCTTTCAAATTCTCTTGTTTCTATTAATTTCATCAACAACAGATGTTGATGGCTTTTCATCAAATTTCTTCGCTCCACCAAATTTCATAATATTAACTTCCTGTTGTTATTTTAACAATTAATAATATTAAACCTATTATAAAAAGAACTCCACCAATTCCTCAAGATATTTTTATAACTAATCCAGTTCATCAATAA
>CASEQO010000104.1 GCA_949290035.1 uncultured Mycoplasmataceae bacterium | reverse complement strand
GATTATAAAAAACTCTAAAAATATTTTCACATTGATAATTATTTTGATTACTTATTAAGCCTGATTTTATAGATTTAATAATTGTATTAAATTTTTCATCTGAATCAACGTCTATATTAGAATGATTATCTTTTCCTTTAGCTTCAAAAATATATGCTTCTTTTATTGATTCATTTATCACTATAAAATCTGGAAAGAATTTCTTTATTTCTCCATTATTTGAAATATATTCAACATAATAATCTATATTATAATTTGTACCATTTCTAAATATATGAATATATTTATCTTCATCTTCAAATTTACTTATAAATTTATCATAAAATTTTTCTTCATTTTTAGAATCTAATTCTTCTAATTTTAATGTATATTCAAACGATGAACAATTGTCTCACTCATCTTTAAAAAATTTTGTATTGATTTTATATTCTTTTGGGAGGTTAAATATCTCAATTTTTTGTTGAATATTTTCTTCTTTAGATTGAAATCTTTTAATATAATAGTTAATTAGTTCTTTTAAATTAAAATGTTGTCCATCTATTTTAAAAATAGGATAATTAAAATTGTAAATACTAGCTAAATAAAATTCTTTTATTTTTTTATTTATAGAACCTACATTTTCAACTATTTTATCAATTATTTTTATTATCAAATCATTTGATTTTGTTATAGTTTTAAATTTTATATAAATATCAAATAATGTTAATTTAGGTTTATTAGGATTTATTTCTAATTGCTGATCAATTTTTTTATTTATATTTTTTTCATCAGCTTCCACTACATCTTTAGAATCAATTTTAGTTTCAGATACTTTAAAATATGAATCATTTTCTTTTTGTTTATAATCAAAATATTTTTCTTTAAATTGATCATTACTATAGATTTTATTTACAACATAATCAATTAATTGATTATCTTCATATTTTTTATCAATTAAGATTTTGTTTAATGAAAAAGTAGAGTTAATAGCTTTTTTAGATCTATTAACATTCACAATACTATCTCTATTTGTAACAATAGATTCACTCATTATATAATTTTTGTAATCATCATCTTTAGTATAAACAAAAGCATTATCAATTAATTCATTATTATAATACTTAAAAAATGGATTTCTTAAAATTCTCCCTAATGTTTGAATATTAAATGCTTTTGTTTTAGCATCTCTAATTCTAACAAGAATATTAGCTCTAGGTATATCTCATCCTGTTGCTATAGCTGTTTTAAATATTAATATTTCTATATTAGAATTATTATCTAATATTTCATCTTTTTTATTAGTTTTCAATTTATCTAATCAAATAGCATAATTAAAGCCTTTTCTATAATTATTAGATTCTAAAAAAGATTCTATTTCTTTTAATAATAATTCTTCAGTATTAATATCATTGTCTATAACTATTTTGTCAGGTATTTGGATTAATATTAATGGTTTAATATTGATATTACGTTTAAAATATACTTCTTTAATTTCATTTTGTTTTTGTATAGCACTTATGATTAATTGCTGATTTTCACTATATTTATCTAAATTTTTTACATTATTATTTAGTGATTCTATAATAACATTTTGTTTTATAGCAGCTTCTTGTCTAACGTCATCGTAAGTTATTTTATAATCTACTTCTTCTTTTACTTGTTCAAGAGTTGCTGATACTTTAATAGTTCTATAAGGATCTAAATGTTTTAAAATATCATCTTTTACGTTTTTATCTTCTTCTCTTGATACTACTTCTCTATGTGCTTCATCTATAATAAGTACTATATTTATATTTCTTGATTTAGTATTAAAAATAACTTTATAGATATCATTTCTTTCTGAATCTATTTCTGTTATTTTAGTACCTTTTTTAAACATTTGTCATCCAATAAAATAACAAGTGTTTTCTTTAAAATAATCTATATTAGATAAATATGATTTAAATGATGATTTATTATCATGTGTTCCAATATATTCAGTGTTATATCCTTTAGCTCAATCTTTTTTAATATATGAGCTAATCTTTTCATATCCTTGATAATCTAATTTTCCTGTTGATGGAGCTATAAATATAAAAGTTGTAGGATATGAATTTAATATATCATTTTCTAAATATTTGTCTATTATTTGAGAAATAATAAAAGTTTTACCACTACCTGTTGGAGATTGAAGTTTAAATTCTTTATTATTTTGTAAATATTCTATACATGTATTTATTGCATTTGTTTGATATGAAAGTATTTTTTTAGTCATTATTTGACTCCTGATTAGAAGTAAATATTTTATTTAAATTAATTCCTTTATCTCTTAAATATGATAGTATAAATAAATATATTGATAATGTTTCGTTCATTATTTGGATTTTTTCTTCTTCAGAATATAAATTTCATTTTTTTGTTTCATCTGTTGATCCACTATCATTTATAGAATGCCTAAAAAATCCATTACATTCTCTCTTGATTTTATCAAAATCTTTTAATATAGAACCTATTAAACTTTGTTCATATTTAAATTTTTTTCTATTGTTTAACAATCCATAAATATAGTTTTTTGCGAATGATGAGAAAATATTAAATTTTTCATTAAAATTATTTGATTTTCTATAATCATAAACAAAATCAAAAACTTTTTTATTATTTATATTTTCCACCATCAATTTTTGTTCACTAAATTCAAAATTTAAAGTTTTATCATTAAATTCTATAGAATAATATCTTAAAATATCTTTACAAGTTTGAAAATATTCGTTAAATAAATCTCAATTATCATTAAATCCTTTATATTTTTCATCTAAAATTATATGTAAAGGAAGTTTATCTTTTTTTATTGTTACTTCTAAATTAAATAGTATATCTAATAATGTATTTATAAATAATATTATTTCAAATTCCTTTAATTTATAAAAATCATAATATTCTTTTTTTGGAAACATTTCTGATCAGATATATGCAATAAAATTATCATCATATTTTGAATATTCATAATGTGTTATTTTTTTTACACATAAATCTAATTCATTATCTAAATAATATTTATTTGCTGAATTATCTCAAAAATATAATTTATATTGTTTTATTTGATTAAATGCTCACTTAATAAAATCAAACATTTTTTTAAAGCCATATTTTGAACTGTTTTTCTTTAATGGTTTCTCAAAAATTTTTTCTAAATTTTTAGTTAGTTTCATATTACTTAAAATCCTTTATAGATATTTCTTTATTAAATTCCTTTTTATAAATATCTTTCATATTATTAATATCTTCGAATTCACCATTTTCTTTATGAATAGGTTTTATTTTTAAATATTTAACATTATTATTTTTAAGAGATTTTAATTCATCACTATATTTTCAATCTATAGATTCATTTTTAGATCCAACACCATTAATAACTCTATATATTCTTTCTCTACATATTTCTCTTGCTATATTATTTTCATTATTAGTACAAACTATAAATCTTCTGTTTCCACCATCTTCTTGATTCAATTCCATAACTGCTTGAGCTGTTGTCCCTGAACCTGCAAAGAAGTCAAGGATTGTTGCATTTTCATTTATATGAAAATTGATTAAATATTTAATTAAATTAGAAGGCTTTGGTTTTGAAAATGGGGAAATACCATTAAATATTTCTTTTAACTCAATTGTTGCAAAACTATTTGTTGTAAATGATATAAAATCCTTCGGCTTAATTTCTTTAAATGATTTATCTAATTCAACAATATTTTTTTCATATATTCTTCATGTATTATTTTTTTGTTTTTCAAAAATATATTTATCCTTATAAAATTCATCTAAAAAAGTTCTACTTGATTTTCTTCATCTACCATATGTCCCTTTTGTTTCTCTTGGAATAATAGATACTCATCCTTCATTTTCTAAATCTTTATCTATTTCATAGATTTTAATTTTAGTTGTCAAATTATCGTTTATTAAATTTTTATTATAATCTTGATCAGCAACCTGTACTTTCTTTGTATAAGGATTATAATAAATAACATAACCTAAATTAGGTCTATCGATCAATCTATCTCCTTCTCCTGATTTTTCTAGCATAGAACCTTTTCTAAATAGATTTCCATTATTATCTTTTTTGTAATCTAATACATCTATTTCTTTTTTTAAATTTTTTAAAATAAAATTTTCCTTATTTTTAGCATAAAATAATATGAAATCCTTTGTTTTTGCTATGTGTAAATTATCACTTTCTCCTCCAGGATTTCTAATTCATATTAGATCTGATACAAAATTCTCTTCACCAAATATCTCATCCATTAAAACTTTAAGATATGCTTGTTCATTGTCGTCAATCGAAATAAAGATTACTCCATCATCAGCAAGTAATTCTCTTGCTAGGATTAATCTCTTTTTCATAAATGATAATCATTTAGAATGTTTATGATTATCATCATTTGACACAAAACTATCATTATATACAAAATCTTTATTACCAGTATTATAAGGAGGATCGATATAGATAATATCTACTTTATAACCCCCCCCGCAACTGCTAATGCTTTTAATGCATAATAATTATCACCTTCAATTATTAAGTGGTTATTTTCATCTTTTGGATTAATATTTAATTCAGATATTTCTTCAAAACCAAAATAATTTTGTTCAAGTTGTTCATCAACTTCATCAAAATTAATTGTTAATCCTAATTTATCATTTAATAACTTTTGAGTTATATAATCTCTTTCTTGTTTAGAAATATTAAATCTTTTTAAATCAGCATCAGTTAAATTTGCTAATTTATTATATAAATCTTTTTTATCTATTTTCATATTATATTAATTCTCCTTATTTATATACTTTCTTAGTATAAAATAAAATTTCATATTTAGATTAAAAGATTAATTATTTTATTAATATTTTTTAAAACATTATTGAAATATAAAAGATATAATTTTTATTACAAAATAAAAACATAAGGACAAAAAACATTAGGTGTAATCCCAATGTTTTTATAAATTATTTACCAATGTAAACAGTATTTCCATAAGTTTGAATGAAGTTAATAAATAGTGGTTTATTAGATTTATTTACTATTTTAACATTCATTTCATGTTCTTGGTAATCACTTGATGTATAACTAAACAATATACTATTATCTTTTCTATTTTTACTTGTTGTATCAATTGTAGATATTAACTTATCATTTATTCAAACTTCAAATATGGAGTTATTTGGAGCGACTTGTCCCACTAGATCAAATCCAACACCATATAAGTTAAATGACATTGTATCTCCATCTTTTAATGATCTAATACTTGTTCCATTGAAATCTGATATATTGATACCTGTTTGATTAAGAATATATTCTCATTGACCTTTAGTTACAATTGCTGGATCTAAAACAGAAACTGTTTTATTAGATTTTAAAGCAATTTCATTATTAAATGAGATTGCGTCAAAAATTATAGCTGAATTCTTGCTAGAATTATTAACTATTGTATCATTTGTGGTTATAAATTTTAGTTTTGATACTTCATATGTTTTATCAAAAGTTAGTAATGATTGTGCTTGGCCTCTATCATTAAATTGAGATCCATATTTACCATCATACAATATTTTGTCATTTTCATCTTTAATAGTTATTTTTGTAGGTCTACCATTTGTTCAGTTATTTGTTCTATGATAAAAATTAATACTTCCAATTTTTGTAGGAGAATCAAATTCTACATCAAATTCTAGTTGCAAATATTCTCCATTTGAAGGTCCTCAAATTTCCATGTATTGATCATCATCATATCTCAATCTACTATTAATTACATATTCTTTATTTTTATCTAAGTCATTAAATGTTCCAACCTTGATTGGAGCACCTTGTTTATCTCTAGCTGCAATTGGAATAAATTTATACTTACTTATATCTATTGTGTTTGCTTCTCTAGAAGTGCTTATACCAAATAAAGATGTTTGTATTTTATTATAATCAATGGTTCTATTTGATTGATAATGATATTTAGAATTTGTAACAATTTTTGTAGGGTCATCAACTAGTTTTGCTGCATTTGGATTATATATGTAGTCATTAATATCATACACACCTTCTTGTCCATTGAAAATTAATTTAATCCCTATTTGAGGTGTGTATTTATATTTGTTACCACCTGGATATCCATCAGACGCATGATTCATTACAAAAATATCTAATGGTATTTGATCACCTTTTTTTAAATCATATGTTTTGTTTATAGTTTTTCAATCTCTACTATATCAATAATCATTATAATAAAGCTCTTCAGAAGTTGGTTCAAACCCTTCATAGATAGCAGCATTTCAATTTTCCTTAATTTTAATTTGATATGTTCCATCTTCAGGAGCAACAAATACACCTTGTAATCTAATACCTTCAGGAGCATCAAATTTACTTATATCTTGATGTAATAATCCTGAAACAGTTAAATTATTAATTTCTGAAGCATTAACGTGACTTTCGTCTCTCATATAGTTTAATCTACCTTTCATATCACTCATTCCATCTGGAAGTCTATACATAGAGTTTACTCATACATTAGCTGCCTGTCTAACTTTGATTTTTCATTTATACTGATCAACATAATTTGATGGTCTTCCTTTAAAATTAGCATCTGGAATAATAGCAATATCAAATTCATCTATTTCACCTAGAGAATTTGCAGGTGGAGTATAAATTAATTTTTTATTATTGCTAGAATCTAATTCTAATTTTCCACCTAATTTAGTTGTAGGTTCAAATACTAATTGATCTCAACTAAATTGATATTTATCACTTTCATTTTCAAGTCAATTAATACCTCTTTCAAAATCAAATGTATATGGTTTACCAGCAGGTATTTGATATTCAGTATTTGTATCATTAGTATAAACGTATTGACCAGAATTATTATCATACAAGTAAGATCCACATGCATATATATTTCCAATGAAATCAAATGATTTATATTCACTATTCAATCTATCAATTTGTGCTTTTTGTTCTAGCGTAGCTGAATCATAATCTTTTGGTCATTTGTGATAATCATCATAAACTGGATGTTTGTTTAATTCACCATGTTGTCCATCATCATATCAAATTGGATAATATCTTTGTAATGCTGGTCAAAAATCTAATTTAAAGTAATCTGATAACTCAAGGATTTCATAAAATCCACCTTCAGCCACATTACCATTTGCATCTAAACCATTATCAGTTGCTATATCATTTCTTGCATAATCGATGTAATTATATGTCCCAAGCATAAATAACATCAATCCATAAATTTGATACTCAAATTCACTATCTCCTTGGGT
>CASEQO010000103.1 GCA_949290035.1 uncultured Mycoplasmataceae bacterium | reverse complement strand
TAATAAATTTAATAAATTAAATGTATATAAATTATCTTCTGATACATTTGAAATATAAATATCTATATTTGATGAATTATCTATATTTTGATTTTCATCTTTATATGCTATTAATAATCTTTCTATACCAATTGCAAAACCAAAACAATTTACATCTTCATTATGTCCTAATTCTTTAAATAGTTTAGAATATCTTCCTCCACCTATTAAAGTTGATTGTCCTTTTAAATTATTTGATTTACTTACAACTTCAAATACAAATCCAGTATAATAATCTAAACCTCTTACTAGAGTTTTATCTATTTCAAAATTTATATTATTATCTTTTAAAATTTTGTAAAAAATGTTAATCTCATTTTTTTCTTGTTCAGATAAAAATTGTTCTATGTTAGGAGCTTTAATTACAAAATCTTTTTGTCCATCAACTTTATCATCTAAAATTCTCATTGGATTTGATTCAATTCTATTTACTGAATCTTCAGTTAATTCATTTTTATACTTATTAAAATATTCTTTAAGAGATTTTAATCACTTATCTCTTGAATCAAAATTACCTATATAATTAATTTTTAAAGTATAGTTATCTATATTCAATTGTTTAAGAATTTCAATAGCATAAAAAATGGACTCAAATTCATTATATATAGATTCACATCCAATTACTTCAATCCCATATTGATGAAATTGTCTTTGTCTACCACTTTGTGGTCTTTCATATCTAAACATTGGAGAAAAATAAAATAACTTAAATGGTTTAGATATCTTGTGAATTAGTTTATTTTCTATAATACTTCTAATAACTGGAGCAGTACCTTCAGGTCTTAATGCTAATGTTCTATCACCTTTATCATTAAATACATACATTTCTTTATTTACAATATCAGATGAATCATTTTCATTTCTTTTAAATAATTCAAAATTTTCAAAGATAGGTGTTTCTATTCTTTGAAAATTAAATAATTTTGATAATGATATTAATTTATCTTGGATAAAATAGAAATCATTTGCATATTCTCCAAATATATCTATTGTACCTCTTGGTTTTTGTATCATAATTACCTTCTTAAATTTTTATTTTTTAACTGTCGCTAAAATAAATTTTTCAAATAATGGATTAGGTTTTAATGGTCTTGATTGAAATTCAGGATGATATTGAACACCAATGAAAAATTTATTTTTAGTATATTCTAAAATTTCAACTACTTTGTTATCATTTGATAAAGCTGAAACTTTCATTCCGTTTTTTTCAAACATATCAATATATTCTTTATTAAAAGATCATCTATGTCTATGTCTTTCTATAGCTTTGTTATTTTTATATATGTTAAAAGCTAAAGTATTATTTAATATATTAATTTCTTGATCACCTAATCTTAATGTTCCGCCAATATTATTTTTAGTAGAATCAATTAATGTAAATATTGGATTTTTAGGATTAGGTTTAAATTCAGTTGAATTAGGATCTTCTAAACATAATATATTTTTAGCAAAATCAATAGCTGCAGTTTGCATTCCTAAGCATATACCAAAATAAGGTATATTATTTTCTCTTGCATATTTAGCAGCAAATGTTTTACCTTCTATACCTCTTTCTCCAAATCCACCAGGTACTAAAACCCCATCATATTTTGAAAGAGTTTTTTTATAATTTGATTCATTTATTAATGTTGCATCAATTAAATATAAATCTAAATCTATATTAGTTTTATAAGATGCTATTTTTAATGATTCAATTACTGATAAATATGCATCTGGCAATTCAATATATTTACCTACTATTGCAATTTTTGTAGAATATTTTTTAGTCGCTTCAATAGTTTTTAGGAATTTATCCCAATTAGCCATTGTTCCTTTTTTAGTAATATTAAAATATTTAAAAATAGATTTATGAATATTTTGATCAAATAAAATTTTTGGAACTTTATATATAGTGTTACAATCTACTGAACAAAAAATATTATTTTTATTTATATTACAAGTTCAAGATAATTTTTGCTTAATGTTATCTGAAACAATTTCATCAGTTCTTAATACTAATAAATCTGGATATACTCCTAAATTCATTAAAGATTTTACAGAATGTTGTATAGGTTTAGTTTTAATTTCATTTGTAGCAGATACTTTAATAATAGGAGCACAATGAACAAACATTATATTTTTTCTATTATAAGCATTTGCATACTCTCTAATTGATTCTATAAAAGGAAGAGACTCTATATCTCCAATTGTTCCTCCAATTTCTATTATTAAAAAATCAGGTTTTTTTGCTTTTATAATTGCATTAATTTTTTCTTGAATTTTTTTTGTTACATGCGGGATTACTTGAACAGTATTACCATTAAACTTACCTTGTCTTTCTTCATTTAATATTTCATGATAAACTCTTCCAGCTGTTACACTTGAAAATTTATTTAAATCACTATCAATAAATCTTTCATAATGTCCTAGATCTAAATCAGTTTCTGCTCCATCTATAGTTACAAAAACTTCACCATGTTGATATGGTGATAATGTACCTGGATCAATATTTAAATATGGATCAAGTTTTTGAATAACAACATTAAATTTAAATTCTTTTAAAATTCTTCCTATTGATGCTGCTACTATTCCTTTTCCAAGAGATGAATATACACCCCCTGTTATTACAATAATTTTTGTTTTCATAAATACTCTTTTAAATAT
>CASEQO010000102.1 GCA_949290035.1 uncultured Mycoplasmataceae bacterium | reverse complement strand
TGATTTTATAAATAATTTTTTTGTTATTAATTTAATTATTTAGATATGTAAATTTCATTTTAAATACACAAAAAAATACAATGTTAATTAAAAATTAGAAATTAAAAATATAATTATTCTAATTAATAGATAAAAATAAATTATAGGAGATTTTATAATGAAACAGCAAGAAGTTTTTAAAGAAATGGTTTCAAAAAATGATTTAAATGATTTTACAAATTTAATAAAAAATGTTAGAGATAAATATGTTAAACCATTAAACATAAAAGATAAAGAAACATTAAAAAAATTAAATGAAGATTATTCTAGACTTAGTATAGATTTTGAAAATGATATATGTTTATATGTTGTGAAATTAATTGATAAACACAAAATAAATAGAAATAATATTGAACAAATAATTCAATTAATTGACAAAGCTTTTTCAGTAGCTGATCCTGATATAGAAGAAGAAAAAGCACTTAAGGAAATGATTAATATTTATAAAAAATACAATATTGATTTTATAAATGAAAAACTTAATTTAATTGAAATTATTGATGATGAAATAAGAATGGATGTAGGAAATTATGTTGATAGCAATAAAATACTGCAAAGAAGTGATGGCACAGCTATAGCTGTGATGTATTACACTAAGCATTTTATTGAAAATATTTCTATCGTTGCTAAAACCGCTTACATGATAACAGAAGTAGGAAGATTAGATAGATTTAATCAATCATGAATAAAAGATATTAAAAAGTTTATTAAAAAATACGAAATTTAAAATTAATTTTTAATATAAAAATTATTAAATTTTATTATAAAGTATATATATCTACAACTCCAATTAATGAGTTTTATGAACTATCAGATTTATTTTTTACATAATTGTATACATTCTCTTATTTGTAAAATAAAAAAGGGTTTATTAAACCCTTTCCAACTAAACTCGCGTACTTAGATTACGCTTAAGTTCTATACTGAGTCCTCTAGCTATATATAACTATATTTAATTACTAAATATGCTACATACTAATTATACATATTTTTTAATTTATCAATAAATTTAGCTTGTCTATAAATTTTTAGTATCAAAAATAAAAATATTATTAATAGTTTAATCTACTAATAATATTTTTTTTAAAGAATAAATTTATTTTTTAAGTAATGCTTCTACTTGTAATAATGATTCACATTCATTAATGTAATCATAAATAGATTTTAATTCATTAATATCTTTTAAAGAATCTTTTACAAATCATTGAATAAATTCATATGATTCATGATCAGAACTATCTAATGCAAAATCTGCTATTTCTAATATTTTTTCTCTTGTTTGTTCTTCATTATCAATTATAGTTTCATATATTAGTAATGCAACTTCTTTTGCTGATAATTCACTTAAATCTAATTTTTTAAAGTTAATATCTACTAATTGAATATCACTACCAATTTTTTCTAGATATTCAGATATTTTAGTTAAATGAATATCATATTTATCTTTTGATAAATCATCTAAAATACTTGCTATATTTGGATAATTTTGTAATCTCATGTTTTGAGCATACATTCTACAAACAACTGCAGTTTTTAATTCAATGAAATATAATTCGTTAATTAATTCATCGATCAAAACAGTTTCTTTTACTTCATTATTTTCCATAATATTTAAAATCCTTTATTTTATGTTTCTATTATAGCACCATATTAAATTTAAAATAAATATCATATTATCTTGTTTAACAAGTAAAATTTTATAAAAACATATTAATTAAACATAATAGATATAATTTAAATATTTAAATTAAAATTAATATATAAAAATAATATAAGGATACATTATGACATACAAAGACAACACTATGAAATTATGAAAAGATGCAAAAGAATGCAATTGTGGAAAACCAGATTGCAATCCTAAAAATCATAGATTATGTCCAATATGTAATGAAACCATGATGTATGGATCACATTATAGTATTGAAAACCTTAGAAAAAGTAATTATGCATGAAATGTAGATATGATTGTTCAAAAAGTAGATGGTGGAAACAATAAATATTCTAACCTAAGAGCTGTTCATATTAGATGCAACAAATCTAGAAATAGAAAAGACCAATCAGGAGAATATTAATATAATTATATATTACTTAAAATAAGTGCTTTTAAAAGTGCTTATTTTTTAATAAAGTTAAGAATAAAATATTGCAAATAAAATCATTTTATTTTAATCTCTAACTTGTTACCTATAATATTTAAAATAAGTAATTAATTATTTTAAAAAATGATATAGAAAACAAAAAAAACAAGAACTAATAGTTCTTGTTAATTTTGTGTATCAACTATATTTGAATTATCTTTTTTATCTTTAAATAAAAGATCTAAATCCTCTTTTATTTGTTGTGATTGATTTGGTAATACCATATTGTTAAAACCAAAGAATGATGAATGAACTATTATTTTTTTCATTTCTTCAAAATAATTATTTCCTTCTTCAATATAAATATTTAAAGGTGTTTTTTGTTCATATGCTCTTAGATTAACTGAATCTCTTAATTTATTTAACTTATCTAAATGTCTAGTTCAAGCAACATCAATCATTTGTAATAATATTTTATCTAGATTTTCAGAAATACCTAATTTCTTTAAAATACCATATTTAGATTTAATGTATGTTTCAATTATTTTATTTATTTTTATTTGAGATTCTACTTTTACTAAATTTTCAAACTCATTAGAAAAGAAATAATCAAATTTTAATATTTTCATATTTAAAATTCCAGCAATTTTTATTGGATCTACAATCGCTGAGTTTTCATCTGAAGTTGCAACTTTTAAAATATCTTCTGTTACATCTTTAGACATATTTATTAAAATTTGAGAATTATCTTTGTTTAAAAGTATTTGATCTCTTTGCTTATAGATTAATTCTCTTTGTAATGATAAAACATGATCATAATCCATTACATTTTTTCTAACATCAAAATTAAATCCTTCTACTTTTTTTTGTGTTCTATCTAATAGATTACTAAAAAACTTAGAATCAAAGAATTCTTCTTCTGACAATTTCATACTTGCTTTTTCAAATTTATCTGTGGCAAATCTTTTAAATAATGAATCTTCTAATGAGGTGAAAAATCTAGATTCTCCTGGATCTCCTTGACGTCCAGAACGTCCTCTTAATTGATTATCAATTCTTCTAGATTCATTTCTTTCTGTACCTATAACATACAACCCACCAAGTTCTCTTACTTCATCAGTTATTTTAATATCAGTACCTCTACCTGCCATGTTTGTAGAAATTGTTATTGAACCAATTTGACCTGCATTTTTTACAATTTCAGCTTCTCTTGCATGATTTTTAGCATTTAATATTTCGTTTTGAATTCCACGTTTATTTAATTCTTCATGTAACATTTCAGAATCTTTAACTGAAGAAGTACCAACTAATATTGGTTGTCCTTTTTTATGTCTATTTTCTATTTCTGCAATTACATGTCTTCACTTTGCATCTTTAGATCCAAATATGTAATCTGGTTGATCAATTCTTGCAATTGGCTTATGTGTTGGTACTACAACAACTATCATATTATAAGTTTTTAAGAACTCTTCTGCTTCAGTAGCTGCAGTACCTGAAAGTGCTGATAATTTTTTATATAACCTAAAAAAAGATTGATATGTAATAGTAGCTAATATTTGATTTTCAGGTTCTATTTTAACACCTTCTTTTGCTTGAATTGCTTGTTGTAATCCAGCATTATAACTATGTCCTTCTAGGATTCTACCTGTAAAGCTATCTACTAATAATATTTTGTCGTCTCTTACAATATATTCTCTTCCATGCTTAAATACAAAGTTTGCAGTAAGTGAATTATTTATTTTATGAACTAAATCTGCAGCTCCAATTGAATGTAAATTTGGGATATTAAAAAACTTTTCAGCTTTTTCAGTACCATTATCAGTTAATGATATTGCATTAGATTCTAAATCAATTGTAAAATCTGCTAACTCTATTCTTTCTTCTTCATTGTTATTTTTATCTATTTTAGCTTTAGCTTCTTCAGGAGTTAATTCTCCACTATTAACTTTTTCTTGAATAATTGTTTCAAATGATTTAAGCGTTCTAACAAATTTATCTACATCATTATATAATTCAGATTCATCTTTTGGCATACCAGAAATAATCAATGGAGTTCTAGCTTCATCTATTAATACTGAGTCACCTTCATCAATAATTGCGTATTCTAACCTTCTTAAAACTTTATCTTCATAGTTTTTTACCATATTATCTCTAAGATAATCAAAACCTAATTCAGAGTTAGTAGTATATGTTATATCTCTAGAAAACATTTCTTTTTTAACATTAGGTTGTAATTCAGAAGTATTATATCCAACTGTTATTCCAAGATGTTTAAATATTTCCTCAGCTGTTTCAGCATCTCTTTTTACTAAATATTCATTAACAGTTATGATATGAACAGGTTTTTTAGATAGAGCGTTTGCATATGCTGCAAATAATACTGTTAATGTTTTACCTTCACCTGTTTTCATTTCAGAAAAGTTACCACTATATACAATATATGCTCCTATTAGTTGAACATCATGCATGTCTATAGAATGAACTTTTCAAATTAGTTCTTTCATTATTGAAAATGCATCAACTATTACTTCATCCACTGATAATTCACCTTTTTTAATTTTCTCAGATAAAAAATCAGATCTCTTTTTAAGATCTTCTATAGATAGTTTTCTATATTCTTCTTTATTCAAATTTACAGCATCAACTATAAGTTTTGCTTCTCTTAATAATTTTGAAGATTTATTTTTTATTTTACCAACTAAATCCTTACTTATTTTTCTGGCGTTTATATTTCTTTGTTTTTTAAGTTTTTTCTTATTCTTTTTATCATTAGAAGATTCCTCAACTTCATATTGTCCATTAACTTCTTCTATGATGTCATTTTCTAAATCAATATTATTTATAGACATATTTAATCCTTTTTAATATCTTTAATAATTTTTCCGCCTTTTAAATGAATTTCTCTTGAAGCATAGTTTGTGTTTTTTTCATCATGAGTAATCATTACAATAGTTGTATTATATTTTTTATTTATATATTTTAATAAATCAATTACTATTTTTGTTGATGTTTCATCTAATGCTCCAGTTGGTTCATCAGCAAATAAAACTGAAGGTTTTTTAGCAATAGTTCTTACAATTGAAACTCTTTGTTGTTGCCCACCTGATAATTGATATGGATATTTATTTTTATGTTCCAATAAATCAAGTTTTAACAATATATCATCTAACTCTTCTTCAGACATTAAATAATTTCTATTATTTTTAGTTGGATTAATTCTGTTTGATAAATATGCTCCTAATTTAACATTTTCACCTATTGTTATATTTGGTACAAGACCATATCTTTGAAATATATAACCAACATTATTTTCTCTAAAAGTGGTTAAATCTTTGTTGTTAAAAATAGAAATATTATTTCCATTTACTATCATATCACCAAAAGTAACACTATCTATACCACTCATCATATTCATCAATGTAGTTTTACCAGAACCACTAGCTCCCAATAATACTACAAATTCACCTTTTTTAATTTTTAAGTTAAGATTATTTATTGGACAAACATTTAAGTCTTTTGACATATAAATTTTTGTAACATTATTTACTTCTATCATTGACTCATTATCAAAATCATCAATTTTATAATTAGTTTGATGACTTGTTAAATATGATGCTAATTTATATATTTTTTTATGTATTACTTTAAATGCATAATCATTTTTTTTATTAACATCATCTAAAGAATCATATTTATTTTTTTCTTTATCATTAAAAATATTTTTATTTTCTTCATATGACTGATTTGCTAATATCTCAAATAATTTATCTAAAAAATTTTTCTTTTCTATAAATTCTTCATTTGATATATTTTCTTTTTTATAACATTTTTGAATTGATTCTTTATATAAGATATCTTTATATTGATTTATTAATGTTAAAAATATATGATGAGTTAGTGATCTAAAAAATTCGATGTATTTTAATTCTCTTGCGTTATTATCTAATTCTTCTACTTTTTCTATTAATTTACTAGAATAATATTTTTTTTCTGCATCAATACTTCATTCATTTCTTGAAATAAGAATTTTAAAATATTCAACAACTTCTTTATTAAACATTTTATTATTAAAATATTTATATAACTTTATTATTCCAAATGAATAAAATAAGAAAAAAGCATCATTTCATAACTTATTAGCTATTTTTTTAATTTTAGAGAAAATTTTATTTCTTCTTTTTTGTTCTTTTGTGACATCAAAAATAAAAGGAATGTTTGTAGAATCTATTTCATTTAATAGTTCATAAAATTCTTCTTCTATTTTTTTATATAATGAAAATTCATTTTTTAATATTTCATCTTCTGTATTTAAATATTCTATATATATGTTTTTCTTAAAATTTGATCTTTCATTCTCTATAGAATTTAATAAATTTTCAAGATCATTAGCTTCTTCTATATCACTTTCTATTTCGTTTAAGAATTTTATTTCTTCTGTTGATAATGACTTAAGATCATCTTGAATTATATTAGATTCAAAAATATCATTAAACTTATCATTTGATTTATTTTTATTTTTGTATTTTTCATAAAAATCCATATTTTCTTTTAATGAATTAATCATTGAATCTAATTCTTTGTCATTCATGACCTTACTCAACATATGATCATAATTAGATTTATTATGTTCATTTAAATAATCTTGATTAATTTTTTTTGTTTTATCTCTATAAAGATTATTAATGGATTCATTTTTATTATTACTTTTATTCATATAAAAATTATATATCAATAATACAAGTGCTGCAAATGTTTATATTTAACATTATTTAAGTATTGCAATAATTTTATTTAAAACGCTTCCTTTTCTATCTCAGACACATAAACATTTATTTTATGTCTATCAAATCCAGATACTAGAAATAAAGCT
>CASEQO010000101.1 GCA_949290035.1 uncultured Mycoplasmataceae bacterium | reverse complement strand
TGAATTTAAACCTTCTTCAGTTGTTTTCATATCAAAAATAACAATTTTTCTATTTTTTAATACATCTTTTTTCATTTTATCTCCTATTATAAAAAGATATCTAAAAATTAACTATAAATATTATATACTATTTATTCTAAATAACAATAGTTATATATAATACCATAAATAATTTTAAATATAAATTATTTAGTGAACAATTTGCTTTATAATTTTTAAAAGGTTAATTATGAGATTTATATTAAGTGAAAACATTACTCATATTTCATACATTGGTATTGATATGTATGCTTATGACATAACTATTTTTGATAAAAAAGATATTATTAGTTATGATAATATTTAACTTTAAAAGACAAAGAAAAATATACAGATATTATTAATGAAAAAACTGGTTTAGAAACAGATTTTTATATTGCAAATAACAAGTTAATAGAGGCTTGAAAGGAAAAACAAAAGTCTAAGATTTAAATAATTAATCTGTCCAAATTAATTTATGTGAATTAAATAATATAGTAAATAATTAGCAAATAAAAAATAATTTTAAATAAAATTATTTTTTTGTTTTATATATTAATGTAGGTATTGAAAGATAAATATCTAAATATACAATATTAATATTAGGATTAAATTATGAGTAATAAAAAATCAAAAAGAAGAACAAAAATTATAATTAGTATTATACTAGGATTTTTACTAATTGGTGGTGGAACAATCCTAGCTTTATATTTGTGTGGATTTTTTGATAATGAAGATAAATCACTAAAAGATGACTATTTTGGATTTAGTAAAAATTCTAGAATAGACATCATAAATGCTTTTAGTGATACAGATAGTAATTCATTAAATTCGCAAGTTACTATGTTTGATGTTGGTCAAGCTGATTCATCATTAATTCAAGTTTCTAAAACAAATAATTTTAAAGAAGATTTAACAAATGATACATTTGATATATTAATTGATGCAGGTGTTGATTTATCATCAAAAGGTGATGAAGCTAAATTACAAAAAAGAATTCAAGATAAGGGCGTAAGAGATATTGATTTATTAATAATGACTCATGCACATTTTGATCATAATGCAGGAGTTGATAGTTTAGATCAAATTATTACAAAAGATACTTATGTACTAACAACTTGAGATGAATATAATTTATATTATGAAGAACTATCAAACACTAATAAAAAAGTAATTCAATTTTTATTAGATAAAAATGTGACTTGAATGGATTCCAAAACAATATCTAATCAAGATAATAATAAAGTAGTAACATTTGGAAATGATCATAACAATTATTTTTTAAATTGTTTAGGACCACAAGATGATATGGATAATAAAAATCAAAATGATTGAAGTGTAATTAATAAATTCATGTTTAAAAATACTTCAATATTATTTACAGGAGATGCAACTGGAGAAACAATTAAAAAAGTTGATAAAAATCAATTAGATACAGACATATTAAAATCTCCACACCATGGTAGTGCTACTGAAGGAAGTAATAGTGATAGCTTTTTAAAAGTTGTTAGTCCTAATGAAATATGAATAAGTACTAGTCAAAATGATAAATACACATTACCAGATACTACAACTTTAAAAAGATATAAAAATGTATTACCTAATAATGATGTTTCGTTAATAAAAGGTACACATCCTTTTGGTAAAGATGAAGAAACTATTAGAAATGAAAACCCTAATAAATCTGAAAAAGAAATCCAAAATATATTAAGCGAATGAAAATCACTTAATGATTTTATTGATAATAATCCAACTATTAACAATAACAATAAGGGATATGGAGATATAGTTAAGAAGATATAAGGAATAATTATGATAAAAATAATTGATGTAGAAAGTAATAAGGATCCAAAATCTACAAAAAATCATAAAGAAATAATCTGAATATATTATGATAATAAAATTAAATTTTTTACCGATTTTAATGAACTAAAAAATAACATCAATGAAAACGATGAATTTTTTATTTGAAATAGCAATAGTGTCGATGAAGTGTTAAATAGTTTAAAAATTAAATTAAAACTAGTTTGCGATGTTGCAAGTGATAAATATAAAAACAATAATGGTATGAAAACTGTTGAATTATTTCTCTATGATAAATCTAAAATAGATGAAATTAAAATATTTTTAAAAAATCACATGAAAATAGTATATGACCATAAAGGTGAAGGAAAAGAAAAATATAAATTCCACCTTCATGAAACATATAACATTTTAGTCTCTATTATTTGTGACAATGAATATAGAAAAAGATATAAGATCTCTGATAGTGAGGCTAAAAATATTAAACAAACTTTTGAATCACTACAATTAGATGAAGCAAAAATAATTGAAAAAATTATAAAAGGTGAAGATGTCCCTATAAAAGAAAAAAAGGAAGAACAAATTATTATTAAATAAAATAAAAATGAAGTTTAAAAAAACTTCATTTTTAATCCACAAATATAGGTTTTCCATTTTCAAATTTATATCTTTTTTGATTATCACTTCCTCTTCATTTTTTAGAAGTAGGAAGATTTTTATCATATCTTCCATCTATTAAATAATCAATATAATTAAATATCTCATTTTTATTTGTAGATATTAATTCTTCTAATGTATATCCAGTTCATACTCAAATTGTTTTATTTGGAAAAGATTTTTTAATTTCTTTACAAATATATAGTACTTCATTATAGTTATCATCAAATAATGGATCTCCACCACTTATTGTTAATCCATCTATATATTTATCTGATAATAACGATTTAATTTGATCTAATTCGTTGTTTGTAAACAATGAACCATTATTTTTATTTCATGTTTCTGGATTATGACATCCTTTACAAGCATGAATACATCCAGCAACTCACAAAACTACTCTACAACCTTCTCCATTTAGCAAATTAGCTGATTCTATTTTCATGTAATTCATAATATCAATTACATTGATTTTCTATCTCTAATTTCAGCCATTTTTGCATCATTAAATGTTGTATTACCTTTTATTTTAGAATATCCTAAATATCCACAAGTTCTATTGAACTCAGTATATTTATCGCTTCCACATTTAGGACATTTACCATTAAAATCTATTCCTTTATGATTACAATCGTTACATTGACATGCATCGAAATTAACTCCAGAATAAAATCCAAAATCCATTCCTCTTCTAACTATATTTTTTAAACCTTCTGAGTTATCTGGATTTGATATTCTAGTATATTGGATATGACCACCCATAAATTTAGTAAATAAATCTATTTCATGATCTTGTTTTTCAAATGGACTTATTTCTTCATTTACATGACAATGGAATGAATTAGAAAAATATTTTTTATCACTTACATTTTCTATAATTCCGTATTTTTTTCTAAATTGTTCTAATTGAGTCCCACATAAACTTTCTGCAGGAGTTCCATATATTGCATATAGATATCCATCTTCTTTTTTAAATTGTTGAACTTTATTTTCAATATATGTCATAACTTCTTTTGCAAAACTATTATCTTGGTAAATAGATTTATTAATAGCTAATTGAGTTAATTCATTTAATGCTGTTACTCCAAATGAAGCAGTAAATGTTTTAATAACTTCTTTTACACTATCATTAGCATTTAAATTACCTTTATAAAATCCACCTTGCATATATCCTAAAGGATTAGATGAAGCTTTCATTTTAGAAATATAATCATATGTTTTTAAATGAATATTTCTAATGATTTGTAAGTAATAATCTAATGTTTCATAAAAATCTTTATTATCATTTTTAGCTTTCATATAAATCATAGGAAGATTTAATGAAATAGCACCTATATTACCTCTACCAATAAATTGCAATTCATTATTTTCATCTCTATAATCAGATAAATAAGCTCTACATCCCATAGGACTTACTCATTTACCTTCTCTTTTATGAAATTTAGGAGATAGATAGTCTGGATACATTGCTTTTTTAGAGCACTCAATCGCTTCTAAAAATAATCATTCTAATTCTTTGCCTTCATCATGAAGATCATGGTCATATAAAAATACTAATTTAGGAAATATTTGTATTTTTTTATCTCTACCTTGACCATTTTTTCTAACTTCTAAAATAGCTTTAGCTACTTGTGTAGCTCAAAATGATTTATCACTACCAAATGTAAATGTAGTAAATGGGAATGAACCTCTTGCACTAACAACTGTATTTAATTTAACTTCTAAACTTTGAATACCTTGTTTTAAATCATTATAAGTTTTTTCAAAAGCTAATTTTTTAATTTCTTCATCACTCATTTTATTGTTTGTGTTTTCAAATAAACTTTTATATTCTTTTATATATGAATTATAAGTTTTTTCGCAATAATAAGCTAAAGTAGAATCTATTTCTGGACAAGTGTGTCCTCCATATTGTTGTGCACTAGAAGCCATAATAATATCACCTGCTACACTACATGCAGATAATATACTACTTGGCTCTGTATATAAAAGATTATTCATTTCAAAACCATCTTTCATAACAGTTTTTAAATCAAATAAACAACAATTTATAGAACCTAAAAATCTATCTATTAGATCATGAACATAAATATAACCATCTTTAAGAGCTTCTTTTTCTTCATTATTTAATAAATATTCTATATATAAACTTTTTACAACTCTACCAGCTATTAATGATTTCTTTGTAGATATTAATGCAGAATTAGAATTTGCATTTTCTCTATCAACTTCATACATTATAGTTCTAGAATCTTTATGGATTTCTTCAAACATTTTAGCATTTTTAATTTTGTAATTTCTATATGATGTATAGCTATGAGCTACATCATTATTTACAAAAGGTAAACATTGTTGTACATATTTATGTAATTTATATACTGGAATTTCTTTATCATTATTTTTAGAAATAACATCATTAATTAAACCTTCTAATTTACTAAAATCATTATCAGTTAAATTGATATTAACTCTATCAGCACTTTTTAAAACTGCATTTCTAATTTTAGTAAAATCAAAAATTTCTTGAGTTCCATCTTTTTTTATAACTATCATTTATGACTCCTATTTTTGGTTATATTATTATACAAAACAAGCAAAAAAAATATCTATAAATTATAGATATTTTTTTAAAAGTTGTATATATTAAACAATAAGATATTTAATGCCAATCTTGATAATCAATAGGGAAGAGTATTTCAATTGCTTTTGATACATCTTTTTCAAAAAAATAATTTTCTTGAATAATTATTTCTACCAAAATAGCTAATAATCTCTTAGCTTTCCCAGAATTTTTGTTATTAATTTTCAATTTTACATTCAAATACTTTACAATGACATTATCATTAACTAGTATTTTATATTTCTCAAGTAATTTTTTTATTTTTTCTTTATTCCTATCACAAATTTGAATACATTCTTGTTCAACTCCAGTATAAAAAAGGAAATTATTATTTACACTGCTTCTAGAAATGTGTTTGTATTTATCATAAAATTTATTACTTGACATTCATAATTCATACTGCTTTTTATAAATTTCATAAAAGGGCTTATTAATAGATTCTTTTTGAAAAGATTTTCAATTAAACAATGAAGTATTTATAAAAAATAACATTTTAAATATATATACTTAAAAATGTTTTTTTAATATCTTCTGATGGAATTTTACTATGTTTTTTATATTCATCATAATTTTCAAATCATGCATCTGTAGAATGAGTAAAATCTACTAAAACTCAAGGAGAAAATTTAACTGTTTTTTTAGTTAATTTTAGTAAAAAAGTTTTTTCTTTTTTATTTAAATCAATACTAAAATATTGATTTATGTATTCTTTATCTTCTTTATTGTTTCTATAATTAATTTCTACTGGTCCATATTTTCATGCTTCAAAATTACACTTAAATAATTCTTTTTTAAACTCTTTATAAAACAATCCATATTGTATATAAAGAAGTTTGTGCATATGTAATTCGCTTAAATCTGAAGCACTCATTTCATCTGTTTCCATCATTAGTTTATTGTTCACTTCATTATTAAAGTCTATTAAATTAATTTTGTAATCCATACTTTACCTCTTTTTTAATTCATTCATTATATATTTTATCACATTAGATAATAATTCAAATCAATATTTCTTATTATGTTTTATTATGTTTTTATTCTTTTTCTATTTTTTGTTTGATAATTTTTCCTAAAAAATTAAATATCAGTTAATTGTACTTCTCAGTTTATTTTTAAATCGATATATTGATGTGAAATTTTACTTAATTTATTACATTCTAATCTAAATTTTAAATTATAAGTTGTATTTAAAATGTAATAAATGATATAGAGAGAATGTAATACTAAATACATAGATTTGGAGATACTTTGTAAGATCTTCAAATAATTTAAAATTTATATATTAAAATAAAAGATATTGACTAATTAAAATGAAAGATATTGACTAACACACATTTATTGCCAAATTATTTAAGCAGAAACGAATGATCTTTTGAACAATATACAAAATATTAAATAATTTAATAACTAAATACATTAGTACAATAAATT